>JBPCNQ010000234.1:0-9138 GCA_051001095.1 Thermoleophilaceae bacterium | reverse complement strand
GGGGTCAGCTGGCCGACAAGCCGGGCCGCATGGTGACCGACGACGTCGCGCTCGAGGTCGCCGAGCGCCCCGCCTACGTCTCCCGCGGTGGCGTGAAGCTGGCCAACGCGCTCGACGCCTTCGGGCTGGACGTCGCCGGGCGCCGCTGCCTGGACGCGGGCGCCTCTACCGGCGGCTTCACCGATTGCCTGCTCCAGCGGGGCGCGGCGGCCGTGATCGCCGCCGATGTGGCCTACGGCGAGCTGCACTGGAAGATCCGCCAGGACGAGCGGGTGACGGTGATGGAGCGCACGAACGTCAAGGAGCTCGATGCGGCGTCCCTGCCCTACGCGCCCGACCTGATCGTCGCCGACCTCTCCTTCATCTCCCTGCACAAGGTCCTGCCCGCGCTGACCGCCGGGGCCGCTGCGGCCTTCGACTGCCTGACCATGGTCAAGCCCCAGTTCGAGGTCGGCCGCGACAAGGTGGGCAAGGGCGGGGTGGTACGCGACCCCAAGCTGCGACGCGGCGCCCTGGTCTCGGTGGGGGAGGCGGCACAGGGCCTCGGCCTGGAGGTCCTGGGCTACGCGTCGTCGGGCCTGCCCGGGCCCAAGGGCAACCGCGAGAGCTTCGTGTGGCTGGCCGAGGCGGGACGGGCCGGGGCCGCGGGCGACCTCGACGCCGCCGCCCGGAGGGCCGAGCCGTGAGGCCGCCCGGCAGGGTCGCCGTGTTCACCCGGCGCAATCCCGAGGCCACGGCCGCAGCGGTCCACCGGCTCGCCGAGCTGGCCCGCGAGGCGGGCGTGGAGCTGCTGGTGCCCAGCGACGAGGTGGACAAGCACGGTCTAGAGGATCTGCCGGGCGCCACCTTCGACGCGGACCCCGACACGGCCGATCTGGCCCTGGTCTTCGGGGGCGACGGCACGATCCTGACCACCATGCGCCGCTTTGCCGGGCGCGGAGTCCCTGTCTTCGCGGTCAACTTCGGTGCGATCGGCTTCCTCTCCACCGTGGAGCGGGCCGACCTAGACGCGGCGCTGCGCCGGGCGCTGGCGGGTGAGTACGACGTCCTGGCGCTCCCCGCGCTGACCGCGCTGACCTCGATCGGCGACCGGGTCGCGGTCAACGACATCTCCTTTCACCGCCGTCAGGATCTCCGCGTGGCCGAGCTGGGCTACTCCGTCGAGGGCCAGGAGCTCGGACAGGTGCGCTGTGACGGCCTGGTGGTAGCCACCCCCGCCGGCTCGACCGGCTACAACCTGGCCAACGGGGGCCCCGTGATGGCCTGGGGGGTGGCGGGCTACGTGGTCTCCTTCATCGCCCCCCATACGCTCACCGCTCGCGCCCTGGTCGTGGCCCCCGGCGACGTGCTCGAGGTGATCAATCGCTCCCCCGACGAGCCCGTGGACCTGACCACCGATGGCCGCCGGGTGTGCGGGTTGGAGCCGCGCGAGAGCATCGAGATCCGCTTCGAGCACGATCAGGCGCTGCTGGCCCAGGTCGATGGCGCGGGCTTCTACGAGCGCCTGCGCGAGAAGTTCGGCCGGTTGAGCTACTAGCCCGGACCGATCGGGCATCTGCCCAATCGGTAGACGGCAGCCCTCGTCTGTGGCCGTTGGATGGGCTTTGGGACCGATCGAGCATCGTGTCCAATCGACAAACGGCGGCGTGGTTGCGCGTCACCGTCCCCATCGGTTCGTGACAACTCTGCGCCAACGCGCGCTCTCCGTCGGGAGTCGCTGGTAGACAGCACTCATGCTCTCCGAGCTGCGCATCGAGAACCTGCTGCTGATCGAGGCGGCGCAGCTGCGCCCGGGACCCGGCCTTAACGCGATCACCGGCGAGACGGGAGCGGGCAAGACGGTGCTGGCCCACGCGCTCGACCTGCTGCTGGGGGGCAAGCCGCGCACGGGGATCGTGCGCCCCGGCGCCCGGGAGGCCTACGTGGAGGGCGTGTTCGACCTGCCGCCCGGGCTTTTGGACGAGCCCGAGCTGGCCGGCCTGCGCGAGCGCCTCGACGAGAACGAGGGCGAGGTGGTCCTCGCGCGCCGCATCAGCGCGGAAGGGCGCAGCCGCGCCTACGTCGGGGGCCGCTCGGCCACGGCGGCGGACCTGCGGGAGCTGGGGAGCCGGCTGGTGGCCTTCTTCGGCCAGCACGAGCACCGCCGGCTGACGGTCGCCTCCGCGCAGCTCGAGCTGCTCGACGCCTTCTGCGGCGAAGCCCACCTGCAGCTCCGCGACGACGTGGCCACCGCCCACGCGCGTGTGCGTGAAGCCGAGCGAGAGCTGGAGGACCTGCGCGGCCGGGCAGGCACGCGTGACCGCGATCTGGACCTGCTGGCCTTCGAGATCGACGAGATCGAGGAGCTCGACCCGGGTGAGGCCGATGAGGAGGCGCTCGCGGCAGAGCGCTCCCGCCTGCGCCAGGTCGACGACCTGCGGGCCGCCGCGGAGGCCGGCGGCGAGGCGATCGCGCCCGAATCGCCGGACGCGGCCGGGGTGGCGATGCTGCTGGCCGAAGCCGAGCGTCTCGCCGAGGGGGTGGCGGGGGCCGATCCGGGGCTGGACGAGCTGGCCGGGCGGATGAGGGCGCTGCGCCTGGAGGCCGAGGATCTCGGGGTCGAGCTGCGGGCCTACCTCGCCGGGCTGGAGCCCGACCCGGGCCGCCTGCACGAGGTCGACGAGCGCCTGGACGCCTACGAGCGGGTCAAGCGAAAGCACGGGGGATCGGTGGCCGCCGTGGTCGAGCACGCCGAGCGCTGCCGAGCCGACCGCGACCGGCTGCAGGACGCCGAGGTGGAGCTGGAGCGCGCGAGCGCCGCGCTGGCCGAGGCCCAGAGCGAGCGGTCATCGCTGGCCGCCCGGCTCACCGCCGCACGGACCGGCGCGGCGCCGCGGCTGGCCGAGAGGGTGGTGGAGGAGCTCGCGTCGCTGTCCATGGCCGGCGCGACCTTTCAGATCGTGCTCGAGCCACGTGAGGCCGTAGGTCGCTCGGGAGCCGAGCGGGTCGACTTCCTGCTGGCCCCCAACCCGGGCGTTCCCGCATCGCCGGTGCGCGACAGCGCCTCCGGAGGCGAGCTCTCCCGGGTCATGCTCGCCCTCATGACCGCGGCCGGCGCCGGGGCGGCGGCCACGCTGGTGTTCGATGAGGTCGACTCCGGCGTAGGCGGTCAGACCGCCCGTGCGGTCGGGGAGAGGTTGCGGGTGCTGGGCGGCGACCGGCAGGTGCTGTGCATCACCCACCTGCCCCAGATCGCCGCTCTGGCCGACCGTCACTTTCGCATCGAGAAGGACACCCTGGGTCCGAAGCCGGCGCAGGGCGATGTGGTCACGGCCAGCGTGGAGCAGCTCGCCGAGCCGGCAGTGGTGGAGGAGCTGTGCCGCATGCTGGGCGCGGACAGCAGCGACGACGGCGCCCGCAAGCACGCGCAAGAATTGCTCGCGGCGTGAGGGCCTGCCGCGAGGCATCCGTCGACGCCCCTATATTCGACGCGTGACCGCCACCCGCTACATCTTCGTCACCGGGGGCGTCGTCTCCTCGCTGGGCAAGGGGATCGCGTCGGCCTCGATAGGCCAGCTGCTGGTGGCCCGCGGGCTCTCGGTCTCGATCCAGAAGTTCGATCCCTACATCAACGTCGATCCGGGAACGATGAGCCCCTTCCAGCACGGTGAGGTGTTCGTCACCGAGGACGGGGCCGAGACCGATCTGGACCTGGGTCACTACGAGCGCTTCACCGACGTGAACGCAACGCGCGGCTCGAACGTGACCACCGGGGCGGTCTACGACAGCGTGATCCGGCGCGAGCGTCGCGGCGACTATCTCGGTGGCACCGTGCAGGTCATCCCCCACATCACCGATGAGATCAAGAACCGCATCCGCCGGGCCGCGCAGGCCGACGACGTGGACATCGTGATCACCGAGATCGGCGGCACGGTGGGCGACATCGAGTCGCTCCCCTTCCTCGAGGCGCTACGCCAGTTCCAGGTCGACGAGGGCAAGGAGCGGGTCATGTTCCTGCACCTCACGCTCGTCCCCTTCCTGGGCCACGCAGGGGAGCTGAAGACCAAGCCCACCCAGCACTCCGTGCAGGAGCTGCGCCGGATCGGCATCCAGCCCGACATGGTGATGTGCCGCAGCGAGGAGGTGCTGTCCCGCGACATCCGCGACAAGATCGCGCTGTTCGTGAACCTGCCCGTCGACTCGGTCGTCTCCGCCCGCGACGTGGACAACATCTACAAGGTGCCGCTCTACTTCCGGGCCGAGGGCGTGGACGATCAGATCCTCGACCACTTCGGGATCGCCACGGATCCGCCCGACCTGTCGGGGTGGGAGGCGCTGGTAAAGCGGGTGGACGACGCCCGCGACGTGGTGCGGATCGGGTTGGTGGGCAAGTACACCCAGCTCGAGGACGCCTACCTGTCGGTCATCGAGTCGCTCAACCACGGAGCCACCCACCACGGCGCCAAGGTCGAGGTCCGCTGGATCGAGTCCGAGGGCCTGGTAGACGGCGAGGAGCTGCACAAGCTCGAGGACGTGGACGGGATCCTCATACCCGGGGGCTTCGGCGTGCGCGGCATCGAGGGCAAGATCCGGGCGGCCCAGTACGCGCGCGAGAACGGGGTTCCCTACCTGGGCATCTGCCTGGGCATGCAGATCGCCGTGGCGGAGTTCGCCCGGCACGTGGCGGGGATGGACGGCGCGAGCTCGACCGAGTTCGATCCCGAGACGCCGTATCCGGTGGTCGATCTGCTGCCCGAGCAGAAGGAGATCCGCGACATGGGGGGCACCATGCGCCTGGGCGCGGACCCCGTGAAGCTGCACGAGGGCACCCACGCACGCGAGGCCTACGGCGAGCCCGTCATCTACGAGCGCCACCGCCACCGCTACGAGGTCAACAACCACCTGCGCAAACGGCTCGAGAGAGAAGGCCTGGTCTGCTCGGGCACGTCGCCCGACGACCGGTTGGTCGAGGTGATCGAGCTGGCCGACCATCCCTTCTTCGTGGCCTCGCAGTACCACCCCGAGTTCAAGTCCCGTCCGCTGCGCCCCCAGCCGCTGTTCCGCGAGTTCGTCGGCGCGGCACTGGAGCGCGCCCGCTCGCGCGAGCCCGAGGTCGTGGTCAGCCGCGGGTCCGCCGAGCACGCCGACGCCCGGGCCTGAGGCCCATCCCGCCTAGACTCCAAGCCATGGCCGACCTCGACCGCCGCAGCTCCCACCTCCCCCCCCGCACGCGCGAGCGGCGCGCCTACCAGCTCGCGGTGGCCGGCGGTGTCCTGGGGGTAGTTGGCGTCGTCGGCCTGGTGCTTGCGCTGATCGGGATCGTGGGGGCCGGCCTGCCGATCCTCGCCCTGATCCTGGCGGTGGTCTGCGGCTTGCTGTTTCGGCGCACCATCGCCGGGTGAGCGTCTCCGGCGCGCATACCCCACAAGTGGGCACAGGTGAGCGCGAGCGCCTGGTCGAGGACTTCGTCCGGCTCTGCGAGATCGAGAGCCCGTCGCTGCACGAGCGGCCGATGGCCGACGCCGTGGCGGCGGAGTGCAACGTCCTGGGCCTCGAGGTCACAGAGGACGCCAGCGCCAGGGCGACCGGCTCGGACGCCGGCAACCTGATCGCCCGCCTGCCGGGCCCCGCCGGGGCTCCGACCATCCTGCTGTGCGCCCACCTGGACACGGTCCCCCTCGACGGGCCGGTGGAGGTGCGGCGCGAGGGCGGCGTGCTGTCAAACCGCCACCGGGCGATCCTCGGCGCCGACAACAAGGCTGCGGTGGCGGTGATCCTCGCCGCGTTGCGCCACCACGTGCAGCGGGGCCAAGCCCCCGTCGGTCTGGAGCTGGCGTTCACCACGGCCGAGGAGCCGGGCCTGCTCGGCGCGAAGGAGCTCGACCGCCACGCCCTGCGCAGCGGATTCGGCTTCGTGCTCGACCACGCCAGCCCGATCGGCGAGCTGATCACGGCCGCCCCCACCTACTACCGTCTGCTGGCCCGCTTCACCGGCGCCGCCGCCCATGCGGGCATCCGGCCCGAGGATGGCCGAAACGCCATAGTGGCGGCCGGCCGCGCCGTGGCCGCCATGTCCCTGGGCCGCCTGGATGACCGGACCACGGCCAACGCGGGGACCATCGAGGGCGGCACCGCGCGCAACGTGGTGGCCGAGCTTTGCCAGGTGGAGCTCGAGGCGCGCAGCCTGGACGACGAAAGGGCCGGCCAGGCGATCGCCGAGATGGTGGACCGCTGCTCCGACGCGGCGGGGGAGACCGAGTGCGACGTGGACACGACGGTGGAGCAGCTGTGCCGCGCCTTCAAGCTCGCCCGCTCCGCGCCCCCGGTGCGCGTCGCGGCCGCGGCTCTCGAGGACCTGGGGATCGATCCGGTCTACCGCTCCTCAGGCGGGGGCAGCGACGCCAACGCGCTGATAGCCAACGGCCTGCCGGTGCTCAACGTGGCCAACGGCACGCAGCGAAACCACCAGCCCGACGAGAGTGTGACGGTGCAGGCCCTGGAGACCATGCTGGACGTGACCCTGAGGATCATCGAGCGCAGCGCGGAGGCATAGGTGCCCTTCGCCTCGACCGAATCACGACTCTAATCTCGACGGAAGGCACTGAGTGGGCTTCGAGCGGATCGCCAGCGAAGACATTTGGGAGGGCCATATCGCCAACGTGCGCGTGGACACCTTCCGCTACGACGACGGGGAGGAGGCCAAGCGCGAGATCGTCAGCCACCCCGGGGCCGTGACGATCCTCCCCTTCGACGGCCAGAGGATCTGGCTGGTCCGCCAGCCGCGCGAGCCGGTGGGGGAGCAATCCCTGCTCGAGCTGCCGGCCGGCAAGTTCGACGAGGAGGGTGAGGAGCCCCAGGACACGGCCCGCCGCGAGCTGGCCGAGGAGATCGGCAAGGGGGCGAGCGACTGGCGCCACCTCGTCACCTTCTACAGCTCTCCGGGTCTCCTGACCGAGGAGCATCACCTCTTCCTGGCCACCGGCCTCTACGACGAGAGCGCCGAGTCCGGGGAGGACGAGCGGATCGAGATCGTGACGCTCGACGTCGACCAGCTCGACGAGACGATTCCCGAGATCCGCGACGCCAAGACACTCATCGGCCTGCTCTGGTTTAAGGCCTACATACGTGACTGACGCCGGCCGGCCGGTGAGCGTCGTGTTGCACGTCCAGGGAAACGGCTGGGCCGGGCGAAACGATCGGTGTGGCCACCGTCGCCAGCAGGCCGTTCGAGCATCTGGTGCTCGACTTCCTGTCCTACCTGGAGTTCGAGCGCGGGCTCTCCCGCAACACGCTGGAGGCCTATCGCTCGGACCTGCTCCAGTTCGGCCGCTTCCTGCAGCGGCGGGACCTGTCCGCCCTGGACGTCTCTCCCGTGGCGCTGGACGACTTCCTGGCCGAGCTGGCGGGCTTTACCGGTGGCTCGGCCTCACCGGCCACCATCCACCGCAAGGCCGCCTGCCTGCGCTCCTTCTACCGCCATCGGCGTCGCGACGGGCTGCTGGACACCGATCCCACCGCAAGCATCGCCGCGCCCCGGCGAAGCCGCCGGCTTCCCCATGTGCTCACACGCGGGGAGGTCGACATGCTGCTCAGCCAGCCACGCGGCACCGCAGCGGCCGACCTGCGCGACCGGGCGCTGCTGGAGCTGCTGTACGCCTGCGGCCTGCGCGCGTCGGAGGCGACCGGCCTCGAGGTGGCCGATGTCGACACCGACGACGGCTTCCTGCGGGCCCGTGGCAAGGGCTCGAAGGAGCGCGTCGTGCCCGTCGGCCAGCAGGCGATCGCCGCGGTTCACCGCTACCTCCAGCGCGGGCGGCCGGTGCTCGTGGGCGCGGGCCCGGAGTCGCATCTGTTTGTGAACTTCCGGGGCGGCGTGCTCACGCGCCAGGGCCTCTACAAGATCGTGCGCCGTCACGCCACCTCGGCCGGACTGGCCGACCGGATGAGCCCCCACACTCTGCGCCACACCTTCGCCACCCACCTCCTGGCGGGGGGCTGTGACCTGCGCGCCGTGCAGGAGATGCTGGGCCACGCCGACGTGGCCACCACCCAGCTGTACACGCACCTTTCCAGCGAGCGGCTCAAGGACGTGTACTTCCGTGCGCACCCGCGGGCCGTCGTGCGCTGATACAAACGCGGTCGTGCGCCTCCCGGAGACATCGCTCTGTGTCCTGTGTGCGGGACTCGCGAGCCTCGCCGGCTGCGGAAACGACCGCCTCCCTGTCGTGAACGAGGCGCCTCCCCCCAGCGGTCGAACCCGTGACTTTCGTTCGGCGCGGGCCGGCCTGGAGGTGAAGCTGCCCGCCAACCTCCAGGTCATCGCCGACGACCGGCCCCCGGCGGTCTTCCGCGCCACGCTCGGACAGCCCTTCGTCTCCTGTTATGCCTACCTGCGAAAGGAGCAGCTGCCGCGCGACGCCAGGGAGCTCGATGCCGCCCGCACGCGCCTAAGCCGCGCCGTTCGCCGTCGCGATCCGGGCTACCGGCTCGAGGGCTCGCGCGTGACCCGGGTCGACGGCGCCCGTGCGGTGGAGCTCCTGGGCCGGCAGACCCTTTCGGGGCGGCGGGTCACGGTGCGCAGCCTGCACGTGTTCAAGGGTCAGGCGGAGTACGTGATCGAGATCGTCGCTCCTTCGGGCGGGTTCTCCCCCTTCGATCGCCGGGTGACCCCGCTGGTCAAGCGCACCCTCACGGTGACCGGGCGGGTGCGCCGGTCCTGACGGGGCCAGCCGGTGGCTGAGCTGGTGCGGGAGGGCCGCTGATGCCCGAGCTGCCCGAGGTCGAGACCGTGCGCGGCCAGCTGGCCCCGCAGACGGCGGGGCGGCGGATAGTGCAGGTCTCGGTGCTGGATCCGCGCTGGTGCGCGCCGTCCGCGCCCGAGGAGGCCGAGGACGCCATCGCCGGGCACCTGATCGAGTCGGTGGACCGCCGCGGCAAGTACCTGACGCTCGCGCTACAGGACGAGGTGTACCTGGTCATGCACCTACGCATGACCGGCAACCTGCTGCTGGTGGACGCGCAGGAGGATGCGCCCGACCGTCCGCACCTTCGCGTGCGCATGGTCCTGGACGACGACCGGCGCGTGCTGTTCGTGGATCAGCGGCGCTTTGGCACCGGTGTCGTTCTGCTGGGCCAGGCCGCGCTGCTGGAGTACTTCGA
>JBPCNQ010000233.1:0-5821 GCA_051001095.1 Thermoleophilaceae bacterium | reverse complement strand
GGGGGGCGTCCGTTGGGTTCGTGCGGGAAAGGCTGTTGGGGGGGCTGGAGGAGCGCGTGAGTGCGGTGCCCACCATGCCCGTGGCGCCAACGGTCCCCGCCCCGCCCACCAGCGTGCGGCCGCGCCGGGCGCGCAGCCGCGCGGCGGCCTCGCGCAGCGCGCCGCTCACTCGCTGAGGCGGACGTTCTCCACCGTCAGCACGCGGTCGGCCAGGGCGGCCGCATCCCGGTCGTGGGTGGCCAGGATCACGGCGCGCTTATCCGCGGCGACCGAGCGCAGCGTGTCGAGCACGGTCTGGCCGGCCGCCCGGTCCAGATTGCCGGTGGGCTCGTCGGCCAGGACCAGGGGCGCCTCGTTCACGAGCGCCCGGGCGATGGCGATCCGCTGCTGCTCGCCTCCGGACATCGTGTGCGGAAGCCGGCCGGCCGCTCCGTCGAGCCCGAGGCGGTCGAGCATCTCGCGGCCGCGGCTGACCGAGCCCGCCCCCACCAAACGGGCCGGCAGCAGGACGTTCTCCTCGCCGGTGAGCTCCGGGATCAGGTGAAAGAACTGGAAGACGAAGCCCACGGTGTCGCGGCGGAAGCGGGTCAGGTCCCGCTCGGAGAGGCGGTCCACGGGCTGCCCGCACACCTCGATAGACCCCGACTCGGCACGGTCGATGCCGCCCAGCACGTTGAGCAGCGTCGATTTGCCCGACCCCGAGCGCCCCAACACAGCTACGAGCTCGCCGGCCTCTACCTCCAGGCCGGCTCCATCCAGGACACGCCGGGCTCCGCTGCCGGCGCCGAACGTCTTCACGAGCCCGTGGGCGGCGACGAGCGGCACCCGCTCAAGAGTAGGGAGGGGGGCTGGTCGCTACCGACCCACCGGCTGCGTCTAAGGTGCGCGGCCGGGTAGAGGGCCGGCAGCCGCGTCCATCCACGTGATCGGAGCTCCCAGATGAGCGGAAGGCGAGCGTTCGTAGCCGGTGCGGTCGGAGGGTTCGCGCTCGGTCGCGCGATCACCCGGGAGCAGGTGCGCTTTGCGCGACTGTCGGGCTCCTCGATCGCCGGTCCGTCGGCCGCCGGGTGGGTCACCGACTTCCTGAACGCGGCCTACTACCGCCGCCCGGCCGATCAGCGCGACGTGGATGACCTGCGCCTGGCGTTCGCCGTGCTCAACACGTTCTGGCGCCACCAGGGAGGTCGGCGCCTGCGGGGCACAGACGTGGCCCTCTTCCACGCGTCCTTCGGGCGCGATCGCTTCTTCGAGGGCGCCCGCTCGCCGCGCGGCACCCTCTCGCGCGGGCAGTTGCTCGAGGGCGCCGGGCGGCTGATCGGCGAGTGGTTCTGTGACGCCTACGACGACGACGCCCGCCGGGCCTGGGGCATGGCGTTCCCGTCGTCGGAGGAGCGGGAGCGCTACGACCCCGGCAACCGGCTGTCGCTGGCGCGGGTGGGCGCCCTGACCCCCGGGGTCGCCGACGGCGGCGAGCAGACCTGGCACACCTACCCGCCGGTCGAGATGCCCTCGCCCGACGGGGTGGTCTCCGCGCTCACGCACACCGAGACGTGGCCCGACTACGCGACGGCGACCGGGCGCTTCACACCGCTGCGGGACTCGCCGCTGGCCGGTCAGACGTTCGAGATCGAGGTGGCCGCGGGAACCGAGGCCGGACGCCCGGTCTTCCAGCGCGGGTACGTGACCATCACGCGGCTCGTGACCCCGGAGGACCCCGGGTCGCTGCGCGACTACTTCGCCGAGCTGGAGGACGGGCTGGCCCGCTTCGGCAGCGACGAGCCGCGCGCCGTGCCCGAGGGCGGTGAGCCGATCGTGGGCTTCGACCTGACCACCCACGAGGGCCACTTCATGGGGCGCGGCAACAACCGCCTGATCCTCTACCGCCACGAGGACCACACGTGGGTACGAGCCGCCGGCACCTGGGACCCGATGCCCTGGCACCTCGACCAGGCCTACCGGCGGGCGGGCCGCGACGCCCAGCACGCCTTCTGGGGCCAGGGGGCCGACGAGCGGCTGAGCATGCTCCACCAGCTCGCCCGCCGGATCGCTGCATGAGCTACGACGCCCTGGTGATCGGCTCGGGACCCAACGGCCTCGCGGCGGCGGTCACGCTGGCCGGTGCGGGACGGAGCGTGCTCGTGCTCGAGGCGGCGGAGCGCCCGGGCGGGGCAGTGGCCACCGAGGAGCTGACCCTGCCGGGCTTTAGGCACGACACCTTCTCCTCGGTCTACCCGGCCGGCGCGGCGTCTCCCGTCTTTGGGCGCATGCCGCTCGAGCGCCACGGCCTGCGCTGGATCCAGCCCGAGGCCTGCTACGCCCATCCGCTGCCCGACGGCAACGCGGCGGCCCTCTACCGCGACCTCGACCGCACCGCCGACAGCCTGGAGGCGATCCATCCCGGCGACGGAGAGCGCTGGCGCGAGTTCGCGTCGCCTTTCGTGCGCAACTTCGACGCGCTGCGGGGCACGATGCTCGGCGGCTTTCCGCCCGTCCGAGGCGCCGCCCGGCTCACGGCGGGCCTGGGGCCGCGGCGGATGCTCGACTTCACCAGGCTGCTGCTGATGCCCGCCCAGGCCCTGGGCCACGAGCTGTTCGAGGGAGACGGCACCCGCGCCTGGCTGTACGGCTCGGCGATGCACTCCGACGTGCCGCCGGTGGGGGGAGGCAGCGCGATCGCGGCGGCCTATCTCAACCTGCTGGGCCACGGCGTGGGCTGGCCAAGCCCCGAGGGCGGGGCGGGGCGGCTGACCGACGCGCTGGTGTCGCACCTGCGTGAGCTGGGAGGAGAGCTGCGCACCGGGGCCAGGGCGACCGCCATCTCCTTTGCACGCGGCCGCGTGACCGGCGTGCGGCTGGCCGGCGGCGAAGGGCTGTCGGCGCCGGTCGTGGTCGCCGACGTGATGCCCGGCGCTCTGGTCGAGCTGGCCGGCGACGGCCTTCCCGCGCGCTACGCCCGCGCCCTGGGTCGCTACCGCCACGGCCCGGCCACGCTCAAGGTCGACTGGGCCCTCGACGGACCCATTCCCTGGAGCGCGACGGCGGCGCGGCAGGCGGGCACCGTTCACGTCGGGGGCCCTGCGAACGAGGTGCTCGAGACCACTTCGATCACCTCGGGCCTCCCCGAGCGGCCCTTCATGCTGCTGGGCCAGCAGTCACTGGCCGACCCGTCGCGGGCACCGGCCGGCAAGCACACCGCGTGGGCCTACACCCATGGGCCTCCCGGGGCGGACTGGGAGGGTGAGCGCGACCGCCACGTCGAACGGATGGAGTCCCAGGTAGAGCGCTTCGCCCCCGGCTTTCGCGACCAGATCCTCGCCCGCCACGTGCTCGGGCCGGCCGACCTGCAGGCGCGCAACGCGAACCTGGTCGGCGGCGATGTGGGCGGGGGCAGCTACACCCTGGACCAGGTCATATTCCGCCCGCTGCCCTCGCTCGCGCCCTACCGCACCCCGCTGACCGGGCTGTACCTGGGCAGCGCCGCCGCCTTCCCGGGCGGCGCGGTGCACGGAGTGCCCGGCCACGCCGCCGCCCGCCTTGCCCTGGCCGAGACCCGGGTGCGAGCCCTCTTTCCCTTCTAGATCAACTGGACGGCATCGCCCACCGCGATGCTCGCCCGAGCGACCGCGCGGGCGTTGATGCCGAACCGGTTGGCTCGCTCGCCCACCAGCCAGCGGATGATGTCCGCGTGCTTGGCCGCGGTGTCGGGGTCGCGGGTGGGGATCACGCAGCGCTCGCAGGGGTGAAGGAGCTCGAGCTCGGCCTCGCCCACCTGCAGCCGGCGGCCCTGCCAGCCCTCCTCCGCGAAGGCGGGCGCGTCGAACGCGACATGGATGTTGGGCCGAAACCGCCGCAGGTCGAGGGGGCGCCCCAGGCCGGCCCCCACCGCCTCGAGCGAGGCCTTGGTGGTGATCAGGACCGAGTCCGCCAGGTCGGGCATCAGCGCCGGGTCGCGATGCAGGTCGACCGGGCGGCCCAGGTCCTCGCTCAGCGCCGCCGGCAGGCAGGGATCGTCCCAGGCATAGGAGCGCCCGTCCGGGCCGGTCAGGCGCGGCAGCGGGAGATGATCCGGCGCGACAATCCGCCCTTCGTAGGCGGCGGACCAGTGCAGCATCCCCGGCGCCTGGCGGATGGTCAGCCGGCGCGGCGCTCCCTTGTGGCGATCGAACAGCGCATGCGCGCGGTCGCCGGCCAGGCCGCGCCGATCGAGGACCGTCGCGGCGATCGGCTCCCCGGCGAAGGACTTGACCGGCCAGCGGTATAGCGATGAGACGGTGCCTGCGGACATGGGCGTGAGCGAAGAGTAGGTGCGGCTGCTATCAACCGCGCATGGGCGAGGAGCTGGCCATGCTCGACGGCCGGATGGCGCCCGCGGGCGAGACCACCGTGCCGGTGACCGAAGAGGGCTTCCTGCGCGGCGACGGGGCGTTCGAGGTCGTGCGCGTATATGCGGGTACGCCGTTCGTGCTCGACGAGCACCTGGACCGGATGGAGACCTCGGCGGCCAACCTGCGCCTGGACGGCGCCTTCCCCCGCGAAGAGATCGAGCGCGATGCCGCGCAGCTTCTGGCCCGGCGCGACCCCGACGGCTTCGACGGCTGCCTGCGGGTGGTGCTCACCCGTGGCGGCCGTCGCCTGTTGATCACCGAGCCGCTGCCCCAGCCGCCGGCGCGGCTGCGCCTGGGCTATGTGACCTACGCGCCCACGCGGGTCCTGGACGGGGTGAAGTCGCTCTCCTATGCGGCGAACATGCTGTGCACGCGGATCGCCAGGGAGCGCGGCTTCGACGAGGCCCTGCTGGTCACACCGCACGGCCGGGTGCTGGAGGCGCCGACGTCAGCCCTGTTCTGGGTCGGCTCCGACGGCGCCCTGTGCACCACGCCGCTGTCCGAGCACGTGCTGGCGTCGATCACGCGCGCCCATCTGATGGACCTGCTCGACGTCGAGGAGCGGGTGATCACGGGCGAGCAGCTGCTCGAGGTGCCCGAGGCCTTCATCGCCTCCACCACCCGGGAGGTGCACTCGGTCGCGGCGATCGAGGACCGGGATTTCCCGGAGGTGGGCGAGGTCACGCGCAAGGCGGCGGCCGTGTTCGGTGCGCACGTCGAGGACCTGCTGGGTCGTTAGGCGTCGGCGTTCTGCGACGCCGGTCGGGCATCCTCCCGCACAGTCCCGTCCACCTGATAGCGCAGCCACCACGCCGCGTGCCCGGCCGCTTCGCGGCCCAGCGCCAGCGCGCCGACGGCGCCGCCCAATAGCTTCTTCACCGTACCCATCATGCGTATCTTGACCGTCATCGGCAACCGGCCGCAGTTCGTGAAGGCGGCGGCCGTCTCCGGCCTGCTGCGCCGGCGCCACGACGAGGTGCTCGTGCATACCGGCCAGCACTACGACGACGAGCTCTCGCGGGTCTTCTTCGAGGAGCTGGACGTGCCCGCACCCGACCGCCAGCTCGATGCCGGCGGGGGGAGCAACACGGAGCAGACGGCCCGCATCCTGGGTCTGCTGGAGGGCGTCCTTCGCGAGGAGCGGCCCGACCTGGCGCTGGTCTACGGAGACACCAACTCGACCCTGGCCGCCGCCCTGGCGGCGGCACAGGCCCACGTGCCGGTGGCCCACGTCGAGGCGGGCATGCGCTCGTTCGACCGGTCCATGCCCGAGGAGCTGAGCCGCGTGCTGACCGACCACGCCGGCGACCTCCTGCTCTGCTCCACCCAGACGGCCGTGGACAACCTCGCGCGCGAGCACGCGGCCGGCGAGGCGCACCTGGTGGGCGACGTCATGGCCGACGTGTCGCTCGCCTTCGGCCCGATCGCCCTGGAGC
>JBPCNQ010000232.1:0-5382 GCA_051001095.1 Thermoleophilaceae bacterium | reverse complement strand
GGTCTCGGCACCGTCGGCCTCGGTCTCGCCGGGGAAGCCGACGATGATGTCGGTGGTCAGGGCGACATCGGGCACCACGTCACGGATCATCGCCACCCGGTCCATGTGCCGGGCACGATCGTAGGTGCGGCGCATGGCCTTGAGGACGCGACTCGACCCGGCCTGCAGCGGGAGGTGGATGTGCTCGCACACCGACTCGAGCTCGGCGTGGGCGCGGACCACGTCCTCGCGCATGTCCTTGGGGTGGGGGCTGGTGTAGCGGATGCGGTCGATCCCGTCGCCGGCGTCGACCATGGCCAGCAGCTCCGCGAAGGTGACCTTCGACTCCTTGGGCAGGTCGCGGCCGTAGGAGTTCACGTTCTGGCCCAGCAGCGTGACCTCCCGCACGCCGTCGCCGGCCAGGCGCTCGGCCTCGGCCACCAGCTCCACGGCGGGCCGTGACACCTCGCGCCCGCGAGTGGTGGGCACGATGCAGTAGGCGCACTTGCAGTTGCAGCCCACCGATATCTGCATCCACCCTTGGAACTCGCGTGCCCGGCGCATCGGCAGGTGGCCGGTGAAGCCCTCGAACTCGAAGTAGCCCTGGGCGGTGAGCGAGTCGCTGGTCAGGAACTCGGCGAGGCGATGGACCTGGCCGGGACCGAAGGCCACGTCGACGAACGGGAACTGCTCGAACACGCGCTCCTTCATCGACTGGGACCAGCAGCCGCCCACGCCGATCACCTTCTCGGGATCCTCGCTCTTGAGCCGCTTGGCCTCCCCCAGGTGTCCGACCAGCCTGTTGTCGGCCTTCTCGCGGATCGAGCAGGTGTTGAACAGGATCAGCTCGGCCTGGTCGCGGCCGGCCGCCTCGCGGTAGCCGAGCGACTCGAGCATGCCCTTCATGCGCTCCGAGTCGTGCTCGTTCATCTGACAGCCGAACGTGGTCAGGTGGTAGGCCTTGGAGGGGCTCGCCATCGGCCCGAGGATAGTGGCCGCTCAGTCGCCGATGTCGCCGCTGAGGGCCCTCGCAAGCCGGCCGAGCCTGCGGATGCCGAGCTTGCGGTAGAAGCAGGTGGACCTGCAGTCGGTCCGCCGAACGCTGAGTTGACGTCGGCGGGACCGGGACGCCGAGTTGCCTACAGATTGCGCGCACGTCCCTCCCCTCAGCTGGCGATGACGCGGCACAGCGGCCGGCTGCCCCACCGGACCCCGCCACTTCCAAAAAGCTCGCCCGCGAGTTGCTCGTCGGGCGTCAGCACCGTCTGAAGCGCATCAATGACATTGGCCCGCGCCTCACCCCGGCCGCGCGCTGATCGCCCCGGGCACTTCAAGGACCTGGGCAGTCACCCAGCCATCCCCGGCATCCTCGTAACGGACCGTCAACTCAAGCGAATCGCTCACCGCATGAACCGTAGTGGCCGACGAGCCGCGCCCACGCTCACCTACGAGCGCTTCGCTCCACGAGGTCGCGGAAGTCTCGCCGGCCGCATGGCCGACAACGCCCGCTTCTCCTTCGCGCCGGGAGCGATCGCGTGTGTCGTCAACGCCACCGCTTCTGCTTTCCAAAAGCGGGAGGGCATGCTGCGCAGGTAGGTCAGTTCCGCCTGACGTTCTGCCGATTGATGACCGCATTTGACTTGAGGAACCGGATCATGGTCGCTTCAACCTGTCGCCTCAGCCGGTTGTCTTGGATGCGCACGTAGGCGGCGGTTTCTACGATTGGGCGCTTAAACCAGAACTTGTCGACATGATCCCTCACCCGCCGCCGAATGCTGTCGCTCTCGCCCACGTAGACAGGGCGCTCGCTGACGTCATAGAGCACGTAGATGCCGGGTTCCTCCGGCAGGTCGTCATCGTCGTGTGGATCGAAGTCGGTCAAGATCCCCACATCTGGAATCTGGGCGTCGGTTTCGGTGATCTCAACGGTCTCTGGCGAAGGGTCCTCGCCAAGGGCATTTGCCAGCTTCGTGCGAGTTGCAGCCCGTGGATTGCGGGTGTTGCCCTTCTCAATGTTGAAGATCTGCGGTTCGCTCACGCCAGCCCTTTCGGCGAGCTCCTGTCGAGTCATCTCGCGGCGCGTGCGGGTCTGTGCGAGCCATTCGCCGAAGGGCGAACTTGATGGTGTTGCTTCCTCACCTACTTGACCGCCTGGGGTCTCGGGTGCGACGTCAAGAAAGACCTCCAGCTGAGCGATCCGGCGTGCGGGTGGCTGCGTGCGACCTAGTTCCCAGTTCGACACAGTCGACTGAGTGACTTCGAGGCGGGTCGCGATGTCCTTCTGGCTTAGGCCAGCGCGCGCGGGCCTCCTTCAGCAGCTCGGAATCGATAGGCATGCGCGAAAGCTACCCCTCGCGCCTTGCTCGACCGGGCGCGATCGCTCTCGGCGCCAAGCGATAGCGAAGGCGCCCACTGGCTGACGCACCGCAACGGTCCTCTACCGTTCCCGATCCACCGAAGCCAGGCCGACCACGGCTGCGGTGACAGCCCATGGGTGTCCTCCAGCGATTCGCACTTCCAATCGCCCTCGCGGGCCTCGTCGTGCTCGGTGTCGCCGGTGGCCTCTGGCTGCGCGCGCGAGATCCGGCGCAACCGCCCTCCGGCCGTGGCGCCACACCGTCGGCGCTACCGGCCACCACCCCCCAACCACCCCCGCCCGCGCCCGCCGCCGCCGCCGCCGCCGTACAGCGGGTAGGCGACACCCGGCTTGCTGCGTTGGGCCGCGACGGCCCGCTCATAGGCATGGCCGACAACCGCCCCGAGACCCTCACCGATCCGCGCTTTCGGGCCACGGGCATCAAACGGGTCCGGGTGGAGGTGCCCTACGACGACGTGGCCCTCGGCGGCGCGCGCCTGGCCGTGCAGGATGCCTGGTTCGACACCGCGAGGGTCGAGGGCATCGAGCCGGTGGTCACCTTCTTCCGGTCCACGCGCGGCAAGGAAGTCCTGCCCACCCCGGAGGACTTTCGTCGCGCCTTCCAGTTGTTCCGCGCCCGGTATCCGTGGGTAAGGCTGTTCTCCACCTGGAACGAGGCCAACTTCACCGCCCAGCCCACCGCCCGCGACCCGGTGCGCACGGCCGCCTTCTACCGGATCGCCCGCGAGGAGTGCTCGGGTGCGCGCTGCTTCGTGCTGGCCTGCGACTTCCGCCCCGACGGGACCAGGCGCTCGGCCCGTTGGCTGACCGCCTTCAAGCGGGCCATCGGTCCCGGCCCCCACACCTGGGGGCTGTCCTCCTACGTGGACGTGAACCGCCGCTCGACGAGGCTCACCCGCACGTTCTTGCGCCAGACCAACGGCCGGGTATGGGTAAATGAGGTGGGCGCGGTCCACTTCTTCGGCAAGGGACTACCTCCCAGCATCGATCGCCAGACTCGTGTGATGGCCTTCCTCATGAGCCGCTACCCCCGCCTGTCGCGCCGCATCGAGCGGATCTACGTCTATCACTGGCGTGCGGCGCCCGGAAACGACCTTTTCGACTCCGGCTTGCTCGACGCCGAGGGCCGCCCGCGTCCCGCCTACTACGAGTTTCTGCTGGCCATCGGCCGACCGGTGCCCTAGCCGTGGGCTCGAGGTTGCGCTGGGTGGCCGCCGGGCTGGCGGTGCTGGCAACGACCGCCTGCGGGAGCGGCGACTCCCCGCGTCGCGTCGACCGCGGCCCGCGCGCCGTGGAGGACACCCGGCTGGTGGGACTGGGGGCGGCGAGCCCCAAGATCGGCCTGGCCGACAACCGGCCAGAGACCCTGTCCGACCCTCGGTTCGCCACCACCGCGATCAAGCGCGTCCGTGTGGTCGTGCCCTACGACGACGTGAGCTCGGGCGGCGCACGCCTCGCCGTCCAGGACGCGTGGTTCAAAGCCGCCCGCGCTGCGGGGGTGGAGCCGCTTGTGAGCTTCTACCGCTCCTACCGCGACCCTCGGGCCCTGCCCAGTCCGGCGCGCTACGCCCGCGACGTGCGCGCGTTCCGGCGGCGCTACCCGTGGGTGCGCGCCTACTCGGTGTGGAGCGAGCCCAACTCCGGCGTCCAGCCCACGGTGGGCGACCCAAGGCGCACCGGCGCCTACTACGAGGAGCTGCGCCGCCAGTGTCGCCGGCGATGCACGGTTCTCGCCGGTGACTACCGGCTGGACGCCGGCGCAGCCTCTCGCCGCTGGCTGGCGTGCTACCAGCAGGCGATCGGGCCGGGTCGCCACCTCTGGGGGCTCTCGGCCTTCGAGGACGTGACGCGGCGCTCCACGTCGCTCACCCGCGCGTTTCTGCGCCGCACCCGGGGGCCGGTGTGGGTCGATGAGGTTGGCGCGCAGCGCCCCGCGGGACCGCACGGCGGCGAGAGCCAGCGTCGGCAGATGGCGTTTCTGGTGAACGAGTACGCGCGCCTGTCGCCGCGAATCGAGCGCCTCTACGTCTACCACTGGCGGGCCGTGCCGGGCGACCGCGCCTTTGACTCCGCGCTGCTGGACGCCGACGGCACGCCCCGGCCCGCCTACCGCGAGCTCAACCGGGGAATCGGTCGGCTGACCCCGTGACGCTCAGCGTGCGTAGTCGGTGGACCGGCTGTCGCGGATCACCGTGACGCCGAGGGCTCAGCCGACCGACTGCCCCGCTCGCGCGCGGACGGCCTCATAGGCCAGGTCGGGCTCGTACCCCTTGCGCACCAGCATCCGCCACGCCTTGTCGCGCTCGCGATCGCCCTGGGGCGGGGCGACCTTCTCCTCCAGCAGCTCCAGGGCGGCCTGCAGCTCGCCGTCTCGATCCTGATCGGCGGTGGCCGCCTCGATCAGCTCGGCGGTTATACCGCGCCGATTCAGCTCCCGCGCGATGCGCTCTTTGCCCCAGCGCTCGATCAGGCGTTTGGCCTCGACGAACAGGCGGGCAAAGCGCATGTCGTCCACCGCGCCGGCTTCGGCGAGCTCGGCCAGCGCGTAGTCGATCGAGGCGGCCTCCAGCTCCTTGCGCTCCAGGAAGGCGCGCACCTCGGCTACGGTCCGCTCGCGTGTGGAGATGGCACGGTAGGCCAGCTCCACTGCTCTCTGATCCCGCGGATCCGCCCCCAGGGGTGGCTCGAGCCTCGGGGAGCGCCGGCTCAAATGGAACCAGCCATCTCTAGGCCGCCTGCTCCTCGCCTGTCCTATCGAAGGTAGGAATCACCTCGCCGGTCTCGGGGTCGACTCCCGCCGGCGGCTGGATCGGCTCCGCCTCGGCGTCGCCGAGGCCTAAGGCCTCGTAGATCTTGGCCTGGATCTCCACCACCCGGTCGGGGTTCTCGCGCAGGAACGCCTTGGCGTTGTTGCGGCCCTGGCCCAGGCGCTCGTTGCCGTAGGAGAAGAACGAGCCCGACTTGGTGACGATGTCGTGCTCGATCCCGAGATCGAGGATGCATCCCTCGGTGGAGATCCCCTGGCC
>JBPCNQ010000231.1:0-3774 GCA_051001095.1 Thermoleophilaceae bacterium | reverse complement strand
GGCCAGGCCGGCGCGCAGGCCGCCCTCCAGCCCGTCCAGCGCCGCCCGGCGCGCGGCGGGGTCGGCGGCGCGGGCCGGGCCGTCGACCAGCTCGTCGGCCGAGCGGACGAAGGCGTACAGCGCGTGCACCGCGGGGCGGACCTCGGCGGGCAGGCGGCGGGTGGCGAAGTAGTAGGTCGGATCGTGGCGGCGGTGCACACGCCGGCAAGCGGCGTAGGAGGCCCGGAGCTCCGGCGTCATGCGCTGCGTAGGGGCCTCGTGGTGCACGAGGTCATGCTAGGCGGTCGCCAGGGCAGGATCGGCCCTACAGCCGGCGAATCGGCGCGTATGCGCAATCGCGAGCTGCACGACTCCCTCCGCGCCTTCGCGCTGGAGGCCGCGGCGATGCTACGCGACGAGCAGGTCGCCGGCGCGGAGATCGAGTTCGATCTGGAGGAAGGTGGCTCGCGCGGCGGTCCGAGCCTCTACCACTACCGCCCGCTCACCCAGAAGTTCATCGCGCAGCGGTGGACGCGCCTGCGCTTCTTGCCCGGCGCCGGCCGCGCCGCCGATGCGCTGGATGCCGGGGCCGCCGCCTATCTGCGGCTCAACGGCCTGCGGGGGGCCGAGCCCGAGCCGGCACTCAAGGCGATGCTCGAGCGCCTGTACGAGGACTCGACCGACTTCGCCTTTCCCGAGGAGCGCTTCGAGCGCGTCTACTCCGAGGTCGAGGGGACCCTCTACGACAAGAGCCAGTCCGCCACCGTGCTCGTGCCGGTGCACGGGCTGCAGATGAACGCCGAGCGGATCGAGCTGGGGGATGGGCTGTGCCTGACCCGTGGTGATCGCAGCGACGCACCCGACGAAGCCGTGTGGGGCGATCCGGCCGATCCGACCGAGGCCGACCCCCCCGACCGCGCGCCCAACGCGCTGCTGGTGCTCGAGCGCGACGTGGCCCCCGAGGATCCGCTCCCGCTGGCCGAGGCCCGCGACGGCTTCCGGGCGCTGCTGTGTGGCCTGCGGCTTTTCAAGCCGGGCGGAGTGGCCCTGGCCGCGGTGGCCTGGCGACGCACCGGGGACGGCCGCTGGCAGCCCTTCGAGCTGGAGTCGACGGGGGACGCCAGGGGCGCCCCCTGGGTGATGGTGCAAGGCGACGAGGCAGAGCTCGGGGAGTTCCTGGCCGCGGTGGGTGAGCCGCCGCGCGATGGGCCGGTGGCCTGGGCCCTGTCGCGCTTTGGTATGGGCTGTGGCCGGCGGCTCGAGTCCGAGGCGCTGACCGACTACCTGCTGGCCCTGCGCGCGCTGATCGATCAGGGCGAGTCGAGCATGGCGCTGCGCGTGGCCGTCCTGTGCGCCGAGGAGTCAGAGCGCCGGCGGGTGCAGCGGCGCCTGGAGCTGGCCCAGGCGCTCGAGCGGTTCGTGATCGGCGACGGCGCCGACGACGCCTACCTGGAGGCGGTGGGCGCTGACTCGCCGCGGACGCTGGTCGAAGAGGTCGAGCGCCACCTGCGCGCGCTGCTGCGCGACGTGCTGTGCGGCTACCTGGACCCCGATCTGCGCCGGGTCGCCGACGAGCTGCTTCTCGATCAACCGGAGCCGTTCGAGATCAGGGCGGCGGCGCTGGGACACGCGCCCGCTACGGCCGCGGGGCGGCCCGTGAGATCGGCGGCGCCGAAGTTTGCGCGGGAGGAGGGTTCCCCGGCACCCGTACACGAGGACGACCAGCCGCTCGAGGCTCAGGCCGGCCCGGACGACTCCGGGTACTGGTCGGCTCCCGTCTGATCCGGCGAGGGCTCAGAAGAGGAACTCGTTCAGCGCACGTAGGCCGTCGAGGTCGTGCACGTCGTCGCGCAGCTCGGGTACCAGGATCATCGGCCGCCTGCGCAGCGTCTTTCGCAGCTTCTCCATGTTCTGCGCGTCGCCCTCGGCCAGCGCGCGGTGCTCGTCCAGGGTCTGGGCGACCTTGCCCGCCAGCTCTACGTCGAACAGGCCCTTGAGCTCGGTGTCCAGCTGGGACGAGGGCTTGGTGCGCACCGGTTCGCGGACGCGGTTGACCACCACGCCGCCGAAGGGGAGATCCTCCTCGCGCAGCTTGCGGGCAAACCAGCCCGCCTCCTGGATCGAGGCCGCGCGCGGCGAGGTCACCAGCAGGAACGTGGTGGCGCTGTCGCCCAGCAGCGCCTCTACGTGACGGGCGCGCTCGGCAAAGCCGTCGGCCATCTCGCCGAAGGAGTTGAAGAACTCGGACAGGTCGCGCAGCAGGTCGACGCCGGTCGCGCGCTTCATCACGTTGAACAGCAGCCCGGTGCTGCGGCCCATGATCCCCATCCCCATCCGGCCCGATGCGCGGAAGAACTGGAGCGATTTCGAGTCGATGAAGCGCGACAGCCGGCGCGGCGCCTCGAGGAACTCGAGCGCGTTGCGACTGGGCGGGGTGTCCAGCACCAACAGGTCGTAGCGACCCTCCATGTGCAGCTCGTGGAGCTTCTCCATGGCCATGTACTCCTGCGAGCCGGCCACCGCGTTGGAGAGCTGCTTGTAGATCGGGTTGGCGAGCACCGCGTCGCGCGTCTGCTCGTCGGGCGCGTAGGTGTCCACCAGATCGTCGAAGGTGCGCTTGGCGTCGAGCATCATGGCCCACAGCTCGCCCGTGCCCCCTTGTGGGGTGCCGGGGGCGTCCAGCTCTACGCGAGCCTCCTCGTTTCCGAGCTCGGTCAGGCCCAGCGAGTTGGCCAGACGCTTGGCCGGGTCGATCGTGAGCACCGCGGTCTTGCCTCCACGGTCGGCCATGCCCGCGGCGATGGCGGCCGACGTGGTGGTCTTGCCCACCCCGCCCGAGCCGGCGCATATGACCACCCGCTTTCGCCGGATCAACTCCTCGATCCCGCCTGCGCCCGGGGTGCTCACAGCTTCTTTTCGATCTCGGCGGCCAGGAGCTCCAGTCCCTCGCGGCCGACCTCGGGGGAGAGGATGAAGGGAAGCGTCAGCACCGGGGCGTCCACGCCGCGGCGCAGCCGCCCGACCTGCGCGCGCTGGCGCTTGGCTCGGTCGTGGGCGGCCAGCGCCGTGGCCACGGCCTCCCGGGTGGCCGGGCCCCCGTCTCCGTCGACCCGGGCGAGCTGCTCGGCCTCGGCGCTGTCGAAGCGCTCGGGCAGGACCGCGTTGACCAGCACGGCCGCCAGCGCCACGCCCAGCTCGTCGGCCAGGCGATCCTGCAGGTCTATCGTCTCGTTGACCGGCATCTCCTCGGCCACCGCGACGGCCACCACCGCGGTGGAGGCCGGATCGGTCACGAACGAGCCGATCTGGTCGGCGTGCTTTCGGATCGGGCCGACCTTGGCGATGTCGGCGTAGGTGCGGGGCGCGCGCAGCATCGCTACGCCGTGGCCGGTGGCCGGGGCATCGACGATCGTCAAGTCGTAGGGCCGGTCTGCCTTCTTGCGCCGCTGCAGCTGGGAGAGCTCCCAGACCTTGCCCAGGGTCACCAGCTCGTCCAGTCCGGGGGCGGCGGCGGTCAGGTACTGGAAGATGCGCGAGTTGTTGAGCATCCCGGCCAGCCGGCCCGACCGCAGCTGGTCGCGCAGCCACTCCTCCTTCGCGGACTCGGGGTTGATGGAGAATGCGGACAGGTTCTCGGCGACCTCGGTCTCGGAGAAGCCGGCGGGCGCGCTGCCGAAGATCCCGGTGATCCGCTCCTGCTCGGCCACCTCGCACACCACGGTGCGCCGGACGGCGCAGGCGCCAGCCAGAACCATCGGCGGCGCCACGGGAGTCTTTCCCACGCCCACCCTGCCC
>JBPCNQ010000230.1:0-3160 GCA_051001095.1 Thermoleophilaceae bacterium | reverse complement strand
CGGGTGAACTTGCCGAACCACACGGCGCGGGGGCGCAGTGCGATCCGGGCCATGGACGCCGCGTTCGCGTTCTTGCCCTGGCGCTGGTAGGTGAGCATGTCCGAGTAGGCCTTCTCCTGGATCTTGTTCACGTAGAGATCCAGCCCCGCGAGCGGATTCGCCGACGCAGTATTCACACCCCGCGGATCGACCCCGTTGCCCGGCGTCGAGGGATCTCCACCCTGGCTACAGAGGCGGGTGGCGGCCGGCACCCGGTCTCCACCTCCGCCACCCTGACCCGGGGCGCTGAGCCTGAGCCACCAATGGAGCCGCGACGCACAGCGCCAGGAAGGCCAAGGCGATCAGCGGCAGCCGAGCGCGTCGAGCCCGGCCGATCTTTGCCGCTTGTCTCCTGTGCATCGCGCCACTGTAGGCGCGTCTGGCGAGTTACGCCACCGGCAATGACGACATCGCCAAGTCAGTGGTGCAGCGGCTGCTTCTGAGCCTCGGTCTCGGGCGCCTCGATGTAGGGCTGCTTCTGGTCCTGGGCCTCGGTCTCGTGGTATGCGGACTCGGCGTTGACCGCCCAGATGTCGTGCTCGGTGCCCTTGACCAGATTGTCCACCGCGCGCATGGAGGTGAGCATCGAATGGTCGGAGTTGTTGTAGCGGTGCAGGCCGTTTCGCCCGACCTGCTGGAGGTTGTCGATCCCGTCCAGCCAGCCCTTGATCTTCTCGATCCGCTCGCTGTAGTCCATGTCGTACATGGGGTATGCCTTGGGGACGCGGGTGGCGAAGCCGAACTCGAGCGAGTCGCGCCTGGCCAGGCCGAGCTTCTCGAGCTCGCGCATGCCGAGCTCCACGAGGTCGTCATCAGCCATCTCCCACAGGTGGTCCCCCGCGAAGCAGAAGTACTCCAGCCCAACGCACGCCTTGCTGGGATCGGGCACCATCCACGGGCTCCAGGAGCGGAAGTTCTGGATCCGTCCCACCTCGACGTCGGGCTCGTGGATGTAGATCCAGTTGTCCGGGAAGAGATCCTCCCCGTCGAGCACCAGCGACACGGTCAAGAAGTCGCGGTAGCGGATGCCCTTGGCGGCCGACTTGACCTCGGGCGCGGGTGCGGGATCCACCATGCCGGCCACGTTGCGCAGCGGCAGCGACGAGATCACGTAGTTGGACTCGTAGTCCTTGCCCCCCGCCGTGACCTTTGTCACCTTGCCGTCCTGCACGTGCAGCTTCTCGACAGAGGTGTTCATCAGGATCTGGCCACCGAGGCTCGTGATGTCCTCGGTCATGGTCTCCCACATCTGGCCCGGTCCGTAGCGCGGGTAGTGGAACTCGCCGATCAGCGTCTTGATCTCGTCGCCCTTGTTGCCGAAGAAGGCCGCCTTGGCGGCGGAGAAGAAGGACAGGCCCTTGATCCGCTGGGCCGCCCAGTCGGCGCGGATCTCCGAGACCGGCACGCCCCACACCTTCTCGGTGTAGGAGCGGAAGAAGTTGTCGAACAGGCGCTTGCCGAAGCGGTTGGTCACCCACTGCTCGAAGGTGTCCTCGCGACCCTTGGGCTTCACCATCGCCCAGAGGTAGGAGAGCATGCAGCGCGTGAGCTCGACCGGGCCGAGCTTCTTGATCACGTCGGGGCCGCGTAGCGGGTAGTCGAGAAACCGTCCCCGCCAGTAGATGCGCGACATCCGTGGACGCAGCAGAAACTCCTCGCGCATGATCTCGTGCCAGAGGTCGTCGACCTCCTTGACCTTGGTGAAGAAGCGGTGCCCGCCGAGATCGAAGCGGTACTCCCCGCCGGGGCCGTCGCGGAACTCGGTCTTGGCGATGCCCCCGACCTGGTCCTCGGCCTCGAAGATGATCACCGGCAGTCCCTGCTTGGCCAGCAGGTAGCCGGCGGTCAGGCCGGCCGGCCCGGCGCCGAGGATGAGCGTCGGCTGCTCCTTGACGCCCGGATACGCGGGCTCGACCGCGGGCGCGGCCTGCGCGGGCGTGGCACCGGCGGGGGTCTTGGCGGGCTCGGCGTTGCTGGTCATGTTCTCGTTCTCGCTCATTCGTCTAGGGAAGTGTCTTGGTGTACAGGACTCCGCGCACTCCGATCCGGCGGGCGCGGCGGTAGAAGGAAGGCACGGCCTCGTCGCGCGTGAACCTGGGGTCGGTCTCCATGGCCTTGCCCCATTCAGCGGACCGTCGCCGCACGAGCTGGGTCCAAGGAGCGTCCCAGTCGCCGATGTTGCTCGTGACCGGGTGTACGAGCAGGACGTGACTGCCCACCGCGAGCCTATCAAGCAGTGGGTCGAGGTCCTTCTGCGGCGTGGCGGCCTCCAGCTTGTCCTGCGAGTCGCGCCAGTCCATCACCCCCTTGGTCGCGGGGATGCCCAGCTCGGTCGCATGCGTCAGGCCGTCCTTGAGGTTGTAGTCGACCAGTGGCAGCTGCTCGGGCTGCAGCGTGACCACCAGGTCGCCTCGCTTCAGCTTGGGATCGGCGGCCGCGGCCAGGTCCGAGACGTTGGACTTGTCCTCCAGGCCGGCTGTCTTGGGGATGGCCCAGATGCCCAGGATGACCACCAGCGCGACCATTCCCAGGTATCCGGCGCGCGACAATCCGAAGGCGGCCAGCAGGAAGATCGGCCCCAGGGCCACGCCCAAATAGCGCGTGGTCCAGGCCGGCGAGATCTGGGAGAACAGCCACGCGATCGCCAGCGTGGCCACTCCGATCGTCAGCGCGGTGTATATGGCGGTGCGGTCGTCGCGGTCCCGGACGGAGAACCTCGGTTGGGTGCTGTGCTCCTCCCGCTCGTCCGGCGCCGGCCCGCGGCCGGCCAGGACGGCGGCCAGCCCGGAGCCCGCGGCCAGGAGGATGGCCACCGTCACCGTGCCCCCGCCCAGAAGCGCCTTCGAGATCTGGACCGGGGCGCCGAAGCGCGGCGGGTTGAGCCACGGCGCTCCGGTATGCATCGTCTGGTAGAGCAGCGTGGGCAGCCACGGCACGTACAGGATCAGCGCACCGGCGAACCCGATCAGCACGTCCTTTGCGAACGCCCGCCGGTCGTCGGTCGCCCGAAACGGTGGGACGAGGGCGACGATGATCCCCGCGGTCACGAAGATGCCCCACGAGTGCGTGTAGAGGATGGCCGCCAGCAGCACCGCGAACAGCGGCAGGTACCTGCGATGGC
>JBPCNQ010000229.1:0-6059 GCA_051001095.1 Thermoleophilaceae bacterium | reverse complement strand
GACGTCGCGATGCTCGTGCGCGCCCACACGCTCAGCGCACGTGAGCTCGTGCTCGCGTTAATGCGCACGCTCGTCGACCTCGCCGAGCGACACCTCGACTGGCCGATGCCCGGCTACACCCACCTCCAGCGCGCCCAGCCGATCTACCTCTCCCACCACCTCCTCGCCTACTTCTGGAAGCTCCGGCGCGACCTCGAGCGCTTTGGCTTCTGCATGACCTCGACGCAGGACCTGCCGCTCGGCGCCGGTGCCCTCGCGGGGGTCAACTTCGACACCAGCCGCATGTTCGTGGCCCAGGAGCTCGGCTTTGCGGGAATCGCGGAGAACTCGCTCGACGCCGTATCCAACCGCGACTTCGTGCTGGAATACCTGTCCGCGGCGGCCACGTGCGCCACGCACCTGTCGCAACTGGGCGGCGAGCTGGTGGTGTGGTCGAGCGAGGAGTCCGGCTTCTGCGAGATGGCCGATCGCTTTGCCTCAGGATCCAGCTTAATGCCCCAGAAGAAGAACCCGGACGCCGCGGAGCTGCTGCGAGCCAAGGCCCCGCGGGTGGTGGGCCGGCTTACGACTCTGCACGGTGTCCTGCACGGGCTGCCCCTCACCTACAACAAGGATCTGCAGGAGGACAAGGAGCAGCTCTTCGACGCGATCGACACCATCGAGCTGTGCCTCGAGGTGGCCGAGGCCATGTTGGCCACCATCACCTTCGACCGCGACCGTATGGCTGACGCCGCATCCGACGAGCTCTCCGCCGCAACCGACGTGGCCGACCTCCTGGTCAAGCGCGGCGTGCCCTTTCGCCAGGCCCACGGGATCGTGGGGGCGGTGGTCCGGAGCGCCGTAGACCAGCAGAAGCAGCTCTCCGAGCTGAGCCGCGAGGAGCTGGCCGAGCTGGCCCCGCAGCTGGACGACGCCTTCTACGAGCTGCTGCGCGAGGGCGCCTGGCTGGAGTCGAAGGCCTCGGAGGGGGGAACGGCGGGGGCTCGCGTGCAAGAGCAGCTCGCCCAGGCCCGGCACATCCTCGCCGAGCAGGGCGCGTGAGCAAGGCCGTGCCCGACGGCTTCTACGCGCGGCCCGTGGTGGAGGTCGCGCGCGACCTGGTCGGCTGCCTGGTCCGCCACCACGACACGATGGGCCGGATAGTCGAGACCGAGGCTTACCACTTCACCGAACCCGCCTGTCACGCCCACGCGGGGGTCACCCAAAGAACGAGGGTGCTGCACGGCCCGCCCGGAGTGGCCTACGTCTACCGCTCCTACGGGATCCACGCCCTGTTCAACGCGGTCTGCGAGCAGGAGGGGGTGGGCGCGGCCGTGCTCATCCGCGCCCTCGAGCCGCTCGAGGGCCTGGGTCTCATGGCCGAACACCCTTGTCGTGCCACCCGGCGCGAGTTGTGCAATGGCCCGGGCAAGCTCACCCATGCGACCGGCATCGGGCTGGATCTCGACGGCAGCCCGCTGGACGGACCGATCGAGATCCTGTCCCCCTGCCGCGGCGACGCCCCGCCCGACGTGGTGATCGGTGAGCGGATCGGGATCACCAAGGCCGTCGAGCTGCCCTGGCGCTTCTGCGACGCCCGCAGCGACTGCGTGTCGTCCCCGCGTCCGCCGGCCATGCGCCGCGGGCGTCCGCTGGCCGCCTGAACCCGGCCTACGGGTTGCCCGGTGCGGTGCCTCCACCCGGGGCGGCCCCGCCACCGCCGCCACCCGGAGCAGGAGTGGGGGCCGGCGCGGGTGCCGGGGCCGGCGTCTGGCGCTGGGGGACGGCCGGCACGCTCGGTTGCTGTCGGGGGGGCGGCTGCTGGGGCTGCTGTGGGGTGGGGGGTTGCCCGCTCTGCGGCGGCTGGACCGGCGTCGCCGTCTGTCCCTGCCGGGGGACCGAGGGCGCGGGCCCGGTGGGGGTCGCTTCGGGCTTTCGGTCGCGGCCGGCCTCCGCGTCGCGGCGGTCGCGGGCGGCGATGAAGGAGGTCATGAAGTCGTGCCAGATCTCGGCCGGATAGGTGCCGCCGGCCACCGGACCGCCGTGGTACTCGGTCTTCATCTCCTTGAGCTTGTCCGGGTAGCCCACCCACACGGCCACCGTCAGCTGCCGGTTGTAGCCCACGAACCACGCGTCGCCGTAGTTCTCGGTGGTGCCGGTCTTGCCGGCGGCGAACTCGCCGATCTGGGCGGCCTTGCCGGTGCCGCCGGAGATCACGCCGGCCAGCATCTGCTCGGCCACCTCGCCGACCTTCGCCGGGAAGACCCGGTGGGCGCGCCGCTTGTCGGCGTCGTCGCGCCCGGCTCCCTTGACCCTGTCGATGGCCACCGGCCCATCCGGGGAGGACGCGAGCGAGCCCGAGACTCGCATGCCGTGGTTGGCCAGCGTGCTGTAGGCGTAGGCCAGCTCCAGCGGGGTGAGCCCCTCCTTGAGCCCGCCGAGCGTCATCGCGGGGTTGGTCGAGACCGGTGTGCGCACCCCCATGCGCCGGGCCAGCCGGGCGATCTTCTTCGTGCCGGTCTTCAGCCCCAGCTCGGCGTACACCGAGTTGTCGGATCTGGCCGTGGCCGAGGCCAGCGAGGCCACCCCCGAGTAGTCGCCCTCGTAGTTGTTGACCTCGAAGCGCCCGCCCCCCGCGATAGGCAAGGACTTCTTCTGCGAGGCGAACGTCGAGTTGGGATCCACGCCGTCGTCCAAGGCCTGGATCAGCGTGAACGGCTTGAAGGACGAGCCGGGCTGGCGGTGGCCGTTGGTGGCCAGGTTGAACGGCTTGCTCTGGTAGTTGGTGCCCCCCACCATCGCGCGGATCTTGCCCGTGCGGTTCTCGATGGCCACCAGCGACGCGCTGGGGCCAGCGCCGCTGAGCCGACCGGCGATGGCCTTGTCGGCGGCCGACTGCAGCTCGGGATCGAGTGTGGTCTGTACGTCCAGACCGCCGCTGAACACCGCCGGCGCCTTGTAGCGGTCCACCAACTGCTGGGTGAGCCAGCTCGTGAAATATGGCTGCCGGGACTCGGGCTGGGGCGGATGTACCTCCTCCTCGGTGGGAAGCGCATCGTCCAGGGCGTCGCGGTACTGGTCCTCGGTGATCACCTTCTGCTCACGCATGCGCGAGAGCACCGTGTCGCGGCGCTTCTTGGCGGTGCGCGGGTTCTCCACCGGGTCATACATGCTCGGCGAGGCGATGATGCCGGCCAGCAGGGCTGCCTGGGAGGGGGTCAGCTCCCGCGCCACACGGTCCTTCAGACCGATCGCGGCGGCGCCGCTTGGGGCCACGGCGGCGGTAGGCTGTCCGGTGGGGCTCTGGGGTGTGTCCGGGGAGCCGCCGAAGTACGTCCGCGCCGCGGCCTCGACGCCGTAAGCGCCGTTTCCGAAGTAGACGCTGTTCAGGTACTGGGTGAGGACCTTCTGCTTGCTCCACTTGCGCTCGAGGTGGTAGGCCAGCGCGGCCTCGCGCAGCTTCTGGAAGACCGACCGGTTGGCTTGCGCCGCAAGGGCGTTCTTCACGAACTGCTGGGTAATCGTCGATCCGCCCTGCACTGCCTCCCGGCGCAGGACGTCCTGCGAGAGGGCGCGCGCAATGCCCTTGTAGTCGACCCCTTCGTGCTGGTAGAAGCGCCGGTCCTCGATCGCAATCACGGCGTTCTCCATGTTGGCCGAGATGTCGGTGTCCTTGACCAGGATCCGGTTCTGGTTGCCGGTCAGCTTGGCCAGGTCCTCGGGCTCTCGCCCCTTGCCGGTGGGCTCGCCGAGAAGCGTTGAGTTCTCGGCCCTGCGGTACTCGGCGCGGTTCTCGAGCTGGGGAAGGTCGCTCGCGACGGCCATCATCATGCCGAACACGGTCGAGACCAGGGCCAGCAGGGAGAGGCCGGAAACGATCAACGCCAACCGGAGCTTCTTGACCTTGGGCCTGGTACGCGCCGAACCGCCCCCCGGCGCGGGCGCGGACCCCGGCGCGGGCACATGCGAGGGCGTGATTGTGGTCGGCGGCTCCGGCATCGGTGAGTCCAGCTGGGCGGGCGGGCGGCCTCGTCGCGGGCCCGGGGGCGGGGGCGTACGGGGCTGTCGAGAGCGGCGAACGGCGGCGTCCGGCTCCCGTCGGCGACGGGCGGCAGTCTAGCATTGGGCCCATGTCTCACAGCGCGGGAGAGGCAGCCCGCTACCTCTGCCGCAACGCCGTCGAGGCCCTCCCGGAGGGGTCGCTGGAGCGCCAGCTGGACCAGGGCCGCCCGCTTCGCGTGAAGCTGGGGATCGACCCCACGGCGCCCGACATCCATCTGGGCCACACGGTGGTGCTGCGCAAGCTCCGCGAGTTCCAGGACCTGGGCCACACCGTGGTGCTGATCGTCGGTGACTACACCGCGCGCGTGGGAGACCCCAGCGGCCGGTCCTCCACCCGACCGGTCCTCTCCGGCGAGCAGATCGATGCCAACGCCCGGACCTTCCAGGAGCAGGCCTTCACGGCCCTCGATCCCGATCGCACCGAGGTGCGTCGCAACTCCGAGTGGCTGGCCATGTCGATGGAGCAGCTCTTTGCCCTCGCCCGCACCGCGACTGTGGCCCAGATCCTGGAGCGCGACGACTTCACCAAGCGCAGGCAACGCGGCGAGCCGATCTCCCTCCTCGAGCTTCTCTACCCGCTTCTGCAGGGCTACGACTCCGTGGCCGTCCGCTCAGACGTCGAGCTGGGCGGGACAGACCAGACCTTCAATCTCCTCCTGGCCCGCGACATCCAGCAGGCCTACGGCGTCGAGCCCCAGTCCATCCTGACCACGGCCATCCTGCCCGGCATCGACGGCGAGCGCCGCATGTCCAAGTCGCTAGGCAACTACGTCGGAGTCACCGATCCCCCCAAGGAGATCTTCGGCAAGCTCATGCGGGTTCCCGACGCGGCTATGCCCACCTACTACGAGCTCCTGCTCGACGACACCTTCGATCCGGCCGCGCCGGCGATCGAGTCCAAGCGCCGGATGGCGCGTGAGCTGACCGTCCGCTTACATGGCGCAGAGGCGGCCGAGGCCGCCGAGAACCACTTCGACCGCGTCCACGTACAGCGCGAGGCTCCGGACGAGATCGAGGAGCTGGCGGTGGACGCCGACGGGGGCGAGGTACACCTGCCGGCGCTGCTGCGCGACGCCTTCGGGGTGTCCGGGTCCGAGGGGCGACGCCTTCTGGCCCAGGGCGGCGTAAAGCTCGACGGCGACCTCCTGGGCGCCGGCGTGCTCGACCTGCCGGCGGAGCGCCTCGATGGAGCGGTCATCCAGCTCGGCAAGCGGCGGTTTCGCCGGCTCAGGATCGGCTGACCCCCGGCCTCGCCTTCCGGTGCCGCGGCGCTATACTCATCCGCTCCGAATGGATCAGACCACAATGGAGACCGGTCGGCCCTAGTTCTCGTCTTCGGACGGGGAGGCGAGTCAGGCCCTCTCCGAGTGGCTTCTTCATGCGGAGATGACGTTCTGACGGCGGCATCACCGCCACGAGAGCGCGGCGGTCTTTGAAAACTCAGCAGCATGTGCGACTCAAGGCTCTTAGAGCTTTGTGTCGCGTCCAGGTTCGACCTTCCGCGCACGGCTTGCCGTAGGGCGGAGGGCTTAACTGAGTAGTAGAACCCGTCGAGTCCGAGGTGCATCGCATTGTGTACGCGGTGCCCGAGTAGTTCGGAAATCGACAGCTTTCCATGAGACAGTGAACTCCAGCAATACGTGCGAAGTATTTGGCCTCGTGCCGAAGGCTTCCTCGGCTGGCTGACACGCAGTTCTTCACGGAGAGTTTGATCCGGGCTCAGGACGAACGCTGGCTGCGTGCTTAACACATGCAAGTGGAGCGACGAACCAGGGCTTTGCCCTGGGGCAGAGCCGCGAACGGGTGAGTAACACGTGGGTAACGTGCCCCAATGACTGGGACAACCCGGGGAAACCCGGGCTAATACCGGATATGCCCCCCGCCGTTTGGCGGGTGTGTAAAGGAAGCTTCGGCCTCCGCATTGGGATCGGCCCGCGGCGCATTAGCTTGTTGGTGAGGTAACGGCTTACCAAGGCAACGATGCGTAGCTGGTCTGAGAGGACGATCAGCCACACTGG
>JBPCNQ010000228.1:0-9765 GCA_051001095.1 Thermoleophilaceae bacterium | reverse complement strand
CCTCCGCGGGATCGGGCATCGTGCCCGATCCGGATGCCTCGGCGAGATCGGGCGTCGTGCCCGATCCGGATGCCTCGGCTGGATCGGGCATCGTGCCCGATCCAGAGGTCGCGGTTCCGCGGTACGTCGCCATCATCACCGACGGCAACGGGCGGTGGGCACAGAACCGTGGCCTGCCCCCTTTGGCCGGCCACCAGGCCGGGGCCGACACCGTCAAGGCCCGCCTGCGCGACGCCGCGCGCCTGGGCGTCGAGGAGCTCACCGTGTACTCGTTCTCCACCGAGAACTGGACCCGCCCGGCCGAAGAGGTGAGCGGCCTGATGCAGATGTTCGGCGAGCGGATCGACCGCGAGACGCCCGAGCTGCACGCCGAGGAGGTGCGCATGCGCTTCATCGGCCGCCGCGAGGGGGTGTCCGAGGAGCTGTCCCAGCGGATGGAGTGGGCCGAGCGCAAGACCGCCCAGAACGCGCGCATCACGCTGTTCGTGGCCTTCAACTACGGCGGCAGGGCCGAGATCGTCGACGCGGCACGAAGCTTCACCTCGGGCGGCGAGGACGACTTTCGCCGCCTGCTCTATGCCCCCGACATGCACGATCCGGACCTCCTCATACGAACGAGCGGCGAGCAGCGCATCTCCAACTACCTGCTGTGGCAGTGCGCCTATTCCGAGCTCGTCTTTCGCGACGAGCTGTGGCCCGACTTCGACACCGCTGCCTTCGAGGCGGCCGTGAACGAGTACGGGCAGCGCCGTCGGCGGCTCGAGGCTCGGTCGCCGTGTCGGCACGCGGGACCCGCGGCCCCGCCCCGCGGCGCGAGCCTGAGACCCCGGCGCGGCGCGAGCGGTCCGCACGGTCGGATCTTGCCTCGCGGATACTGGTAGCCATCCCGGCGGGCGTCTTCGCGGTCTTCATCGTGGCCGGCGGGGGCCTGATCCTCGCCCTCGGACTGATCGCGCTCGGCGTGCTGGCCCTGAGCGAGCTGTACGGCCTGATGCGCCGTGCGCGACCGGTGGACCTGGCGGGCTTCCTCGCCATGGCGGCGATGGTGGTGCTGGCCACCTACGACGACCGCTCGGCGGTGCTGATCGCGCTCGTGGCCGCCTTTCCCGTCGTGTTCCTTCTGGCGCTCGTGCGCGAGAAGCTCGAGAACGTGGCCTGGGGGGTGTCGGCCACCATCTTCGGCGTCGCGTGGGTGGGCCTGCCGCTGGCCCACGCCGTCTTCTTGCGCGAGCTCCCCCACGGCGACGGGCTCCTGATCGATGTGCTGGTGGGCACGTTCATCGGCGACACCGCGGCCTATCTGGGCGGCCGCTACTTCGGGCGCACGCCGCTGGCGCCCGACATCTCGCCCAACAAGACCATCGAGGGACTGGTCGCGGGGCTGCTGGGCGGCACGCTGGCCTTCTGGGCCGCCGGGCTCTACCAGGACTGGCTCTCGGGGCTCGATGCGGTGGTGATCGGCTTCGTGGTGGCGTTGACCGCCCCGATCGGAGATCTGTTCGAGTCGGCCATCAAGCGCGATCTCGAAGTCAAGGACACCGGCAAGCTGTTCGGCCCCCACGGGGGAGTGCTCGACCGCCTCGACGCGGTCTTCTTCACGGTGGTCGTCGGCTACTACGCCGCGCTGGTCGTCGGCTACGGCTGAAGGCTCGGCGCTCGGGGACCCCGTGCCGCGGCGGGCGCCGCGGCGAGGAGCTCACTCCGGGTCCTCCTACACTCCAGCGGATGCGCAGGATCCTGATCGTCGGCTCGACCGGCTCGATCGGCACGCAGGCCCTCGACGTGATCTCGCGAAGCGATTCGCTGGAGGTCGTGGGCCTGGCCGCCCGGGCGAACGCCGATGCCGTGCTCGAGCAGGCCGAGGCCTTCGGCGTCGGCCGCGTGGCGCTGGCCGATCCCGATGCGGCCGCCGGAGCGTCGGCGTGGACGGGGGGCGAGGTCCTGGGCGGAGCCGAAGGCCTCGTGGAGCTGATCGTCGAATCGGACTGCGACCTGGTGCTGAACGCCCTGGTGGGGTCGGCGGGGCTGGGCCCGACCGTTGCCGCGCTGGGAGAGGGGATCGACCTGGCCCTGGCCAACAAGGAGAGCCTCGTGATCGGAGGCGACCTGGTGATGGCCCTGGCCGAGGCCACCGACTCGCGCATCCTTCCGGTGGACTCCGAGCACTCGGCGCTGTTCCAGCTGCTCGCCGGAGAGGCGCCCGGCGCGGTGGACTCGCTGCAGCTGACGGCGTCAGGCGGCCCGTTTCGCGGGCGCACCGACCTGGAGGACATCACCCCGCGCGAAGCCTTGGCCCATCCCACCTGGGAGATGGGCGGCAAGGTCACCATCGACTCGGCCACCCTGATGAACAAGGGCCTGGAGGTGATCGAGGCCCACCACCTGTTCGGACTCTCCTACGACCGGATCGACGTGGTGGTGCACCCGCAGTCGATCGTCCACTCGCTGATCCACCTGGCCGACGGCGCCTCGCTGGCCCACCTGGGCTACCCCGACATGCGGGTGCCGATCTCCTACGCGCTGCACTACCCCGACCGCGCCGACGTGCCGGTGGCCCGGCTGGACCTCGCCCAGCTGGGCGAGCTGACCTTCGAGGCGCCCGACCCCGACACCTTCGCCTGCCTGCGCTTGGCGCGCGAGGCCGGCGAGGCCGGCGGCACCGCGCCGTGCGTGCTCAATGCCGCCAACGAGGTGGCTGTACAGGCCTTCCTGGACGAGCGGCTGTCGTTTAAGGGCATAGCCCGGGTGATCGAGCGGGTCCTGGAGTCGGTGCCGGTGGCGCCCGTCGGGCATTTCTCGGACCTCTATACGGTGGACGACCACGCGCGTGAGCAGGCGCGCGAGGCGCTGGCGGACCTGGACAGCGCCGCGGGAGCGGGGCGGCGATGAGCTGGCTGCTGGTGCTCTTTGGCTTCGCGCTGCTGGTGGTCCTGCACGAGCTGGGCCACTTCTCCGTGGCCAAGCTGGTGGGGATGCGCGTGGAGAAGTTCTCGCTGTTCTTTCCGCCCACGCTCTTCTCCCGGAAGGTGGGCGAGACCGAGTACGCGATCGGGGCCATCCCCGCGGGCGGCTACGTGAAGATCAGCGGCATGAACCCGGACGAGGAGCTCCCGGAGGAAGTGCGCGACCGCGCCTACCACGCACAGCCGGTGTGGAAGCGGATAGCAGTGATAGCCGCGGGGCCGGGCGTAAACCTGGTGCTGGCGCTGGTGCTGCTGTTCACCTTCTTCTGGGCGATCGGGCCCGAGACCAGCTCGAGCCGGGTGGGGGCGACCGACAAGGGCTATCCGGCGGCGACGGCGCTCAAGCCCGGCGACAAGGTGATCTCGGTGGACGGCATCCGTGGCGGACCGGAGAAGCTCTCGCCCCAGATCGCCAAGCACAGGTGCGCGCAGACGCCGCCTACGAAGGGGTGTGAGGCCGCGACCCCGGCCAAGCTGGTGGTCAAGCGCGATGGGGAGCGCCGGAGGGTGAGCCTGCGCCCGATCTACGACCCGGCCAACGACCGTACGCGGCTGGGCTTCGCCTACGCCCCCGGCCCGCGAGAGACGCTCGGGCCGGGCAGAGCGCTGAGCGTGTCGCTGGACAGGTTCTGGTTCATCACCAAGCAGACCGTGAGCGTGCCCGCCAAGATCTTCAACCCCCAGCAGCGCAAGGAGATCTCCGGCGTCGTGGGGATCAGCAAGGTCGCCAGCGACACGATCCAGTCCAACATCGCCGATGCGGTCCAGCTTCTGGCGCTCGTCTCGCTGTCGCTGGCGATCGTGAACCTGTTCCCGTTCCTGCCCCTGGACGGCGGCCACATCTTCTGGGCGGTGGTCGAGAAGCTCCGACGCCGGCCGGTCCCGCTCGCGGTGATGGAACGGGCAGGGGTGGTGGGCTTCATGCTGGTGATCGGGCTGTTCGTGCTGGGCCTGACCAACGACATCGGGCGACTGACGGGGGAGGGCTTCCAGGTCAGGTAGGCTCGTCCAGGTCGGATAGGGTCGTCTCCGAGGGAACGAGGGAGAAGCAGAGAGCCTTGGAGAGTGCGACCCCGGCGGCAGGGGTTGTTCGGGCGCGACTGGAAGCGGACCTGGTGAACGAAGCACTCCCGTTCAGGCTGGACCCCGGCGACGTATTGGAGCCGGCGCCGCGGCTGGTGCTCGAGGATGGAGCGGTGTTCGCCTGTCTCGACGCCGCGGCCGCGCTGCCGCCGCTGCAACGGTCGCGTGGCTGGCCGAGCCGGCCGGCGCGACACTGGAGGACATCGTGACCGAAGAGCTCGCGCGGATGGACGATGAGAGCGTGCTGCTCGACTACGAGCCGGTGGTGCTCGGCGGGATCGAGGCGGCCCGGACGCTCAGCCTGCACCGCGATCCCTCCGGGCGCCCCACCGCGAGCGAGCAGTGGCGCCTGCTCGCCGCCGGCCGGCGCTGGACGGTCTCGGCGCTGACCGCGCTGGCCGACCAGCCGATTCATGGCCCGCGCCTTGCTGCGGTCGCCTCATCCCTGAGGGTGGTGGAATGAGCAGGACCTTGGAGCTTGACCCCGCCGCCCTGCAGGCCATGCTCGACGCCCGGGTCCCTGTCGAGGAGGTGGCCCGCGCGGGCGGCCCGGATGCACCACCCTGGTTGACGGCGGCGGCCGGCGTCGCTCGTGCGCCGGCTTTCCGGCTCTGGACCGAGGGCGAGGCCCCGGCGGCCACGGTGTACGGCGGCGAGACGTGCCTGCTCGTCGTGGAGCCGGGCACGGTCGTCGGCCTCGCGACCGAGGAGGTGCCCGTCGCCCTCTGGGGCATCCTCGGCCTGGGCCCCCGGCCGGCTCCCGCCGACGGCGGCGCGGTGCGCTTGGCGCCCGGGCCGATGGCGGTGCTGATCGGCAACCGCCAGGCCCACGGCCACGGCTTGGCGCCCGAGGCGGCCGCGGCGCTTCAGCTCCGGCTCGACGCCGGCGTGCGGCACTGGAGTCTGTCCCTGGGCCAACCGCTCCCCGACGGTCGCCAGCGCCGCCGCAACCTCGAGATCCTCGACGGCGAAGCCGGGATCTGGCGGATCCGCCAGGTCACCGAGGAACTGGTCGAGCTCGCCCACCACCGCGACCACCCTCCTGCGCGACCTCGTGACCTTCGTCAGGCTCGCAGCCGACGCCACAAAGCCCGAACCCAAAGCCAGGCGGTGACCACTCAGTTCGCCTCGGCGGCCACCGGCGGCCGGTGGTCGCGGATCTCGATCTTCACGGGCCGCCCCCCGCCCCGCCCGCTGCGGGGCCGCCACCCAGTCCGCCGAAGACACCCGTCCCGCGCTTGCCCCAGCTAAACGAGTCGCCCAGAGTGACCTCACCCAACTCGCCGGGGATAGCGGCGCGCGAGGTCGAGCGCAGGGGCCGCGGCATCGGCTTCATCCGCCAAAAAGCCGCCGCCAGCCCTTGGGCTCGACCACAGGCGGCGGCTCGGGGTATTCGATCAGGTCGGCCAGGAACGTCTCGAGGTCCGGCGCCAGCCACCACAGGTTCGACTCGTCCGGCGGCTCGCCCTCGAACTCGTGATCCCAGAAGTACACCGGCCCGTCACGGCCACCGCGACCGTCGAGTACTAGGGCGTTGCCGTTTCCGTCTTCTGCGATCGACAGCATTCCGGCAAGGACGCGGTTCCCCCGACCCTCGGTCTCCTCCACGAGGTCCCCGTTGGGGGACTCGGCGATCCCGTAGAACAGCCGCACCAGATCCTCCTGGTCGATGGCGCCCTGGCGGAAGGAGAAGTAGTCGCGCACCGGCTCGCCGCCGTCCTGATCGGCCAGGAACGCCCTGTAGCTGGGCGGGATCGGATGGCCAAGCTCCGCCAGCCGCGCCTCGGCTGCCGCCAACGTTTCGGTGGATACCGGCGGCCGGTGGTCGCGGATCTCGATCTTCACGGGCCGCCCCCCGCCCCGCCCGCTGCGGGGCCCGCCACCCAGTCCGCCGAAGACACCCGTCCCGCGCTTGCCCCAGCTAAACGAGTCGCCCGGAGTGACCTCACCCAACTCGCCGGGGATAGCGGCCCGCGAGGTCGAGCGCGGCGCTCGCGGCATCGGCTTCACCCGCCAAACAGCCGCCGCCAGCCGCTGGGCCCGACCACAGGCAGCGGCTCGGGCTCCTCGATCAGGTCGGCCAGAAAGGTCTCGAGATCGGGCGCCAGCCACCACAGGTTCGACTCGTCCGGCGGCTCGCCCTCGAACTCGTGATCCCAGAAGTACACCGGCCCGTCGCGACCATCGCGACCATCCATGACCACCGCGTTGCCGCTGCCGTCCCCGGCGATCGACAGCACCCCGGCCGGGACACGGTCGATCAGACTCTCGGCCTCCCCCACGAGATCACCCTCTAGCGATTCGGCGATCCCGTAGAACCACTGCACCAGAGCGTGCTGGTCGCGTTCGCCCTGGCGGAACGAGAAGAAGTCGCGCACCGGCTCGCCGCCGTCCTGATCGGCCAGGAACGCCTTATAGCTGGGCGGGATCGGGTGGCCAAGCTCCGCCAGCCGCGCCTCGGCTGCCGCCAACGTTTCGGTGGATACCGGCGGCCGGTCGTCGCGGATATCAATTTTCACGGACCGCCCCCCGCCGAGCCCGCCGAAGACACCCGTGCCGCGCTCGCCCCAGCTGAACGCGCCACCCAGGGTGACCTCTTTGAGCTGGTCGGGCACCGCCGCCCGCCCGCCGGTGTGCTCGACCCCTCTGTGCAGATCCTTCGGTACGAGCTCCATCGTCTTGCCGTCCTCGACGTGATGCCAGGTGTAGCCCTTCGGTGGCTTGGACCCCCCGATGCCGGCCTTGGCGTTGGCCAGCGGGTTGTCGTGGCCCATCTCGCCGTTTAGCCCGTCAACCCCTACGCGCTTGACCGCGTACGGGGTCAAGACGGGGTATCCGGCGCGAGTGAAGCGCACCCCGCGCGGGTAATCGCGCGCGAGTTGCTCCAGATTCGCCGGGATCGTCGGGCTGGTCCCCCGCCGGGCGCCGAGGCCGGGCTTTGAGAAGTCGAGCCGGCTGCCGCCGAACGCCGCCCCGCCGTAGGGCTTGGGCGAGCCGGCCAACCGCCGCAGACGCGCCCCCCGCGCCACGGCGCCGCCGGTGAGAAACGCGATGCCGGCCTGGCCCAGCCAGTCCGCATAGCGCCCCTTGGCGAGCTCGTCATAGCCGACCAGCTGCTTGCCGGTGCCAAGCGGATCATCGACCGCGTGCTTGCCGACGCCATAGAGCGCGCCGGGGACCTGGCCGGGGTGCTTGACCGCGGAGCGCCCCAGGTTGAACAGGCCGCTGACCGCCGTCCTCTCGCCGCGGCCGAGCTTGAACCACGCTTTCTCCCAGCCGGGCCAGCTCTTGGGCGGCTCGCGCTCGCCGATCGGCACGTCGCGGACCTGGGGGCGCTCAATGCCGCCCTGGGCGGCGATCTGGCCCGCGGCGGGCGCCCCGGCCATCGCCAGCGCCCCGGCGGGCAGCCCCCCCAGCGCCATCTGCAAAAAACGTGCCCGACGACTCGGCGGTCTCGGCGGCGATCTGTCCGTCCTCGCGCGCCCGGCGCTGTCATCCTCGGCCTCGCCCAGCCGCCCGCGGGCCCGTCGCTCACGCGCTTCGGCCACGTGCAGGTCGTGCTCTGCGGCGCGGTAGGCGTCCTGGGCGAGCGCCACCGCAGCGGTCTCGAGTCCCGTCCCGCCGATCAGCGGGGCGTGCTCGGCGACCGAGCGCGCGGCCATCGCGGCGTCCATCCGCCGCTCGGCGGCGTCCCGGTCGCCCTTGGCATCGGCGATCTGGGCCCTGGCCCGGTCGATCTCGCGGCGCGCCTGCTCGGCACGCTCGATCGCACGCCGCGCGTCGCGCTGGGAGTCGGCCAGCGTATCGGCGCAGTTCTGGACGCTCAGCGCGGCCATCGACACCTGCGCCCCCTGCGAGCGCACCGTGTCGGCCTGGTTCCCGCTGAGCAGCGCAAACGACGACGAGCCCGGCCCCGCCCAGCTCGAGAGCAGGCTCGGCATCGCCGCCAGCCGCGCCGCAGACTCATTGAGCTGGCCGCCGACCGCGCGCAGCTGCGTCGCACTGCCCTCCAGCGCCCCGGGATCGCCCCGCGGGACGGTGATCGCCTCCACCGACTCCCCAGGCCTAGTCATCCGCGCATCTGCCCCTCGTCGGTCTCCCGGTAGGCGGACGCGGCCGCCGCGACGTTGCGCCCCGACCGCCGGACGGCCTCGGCGTGCCCGGCCATCTCGGCCCCCCACGCCACACCCCAAGCATCCCCCGCCGCCGACGCGCCGGCGTGCCCCGCCGCGCCGGCGATCTCGGCGGCCGTGGCCCGCAGCATCCCGGCCGAGGTCTCAAGCCACCCCGACACCAAGGTCTGGGTACCCTCCCCGCCCGCCAGCTGATCGGTGTCGACCCGAAACTCGGCCATCGCCTGCGAACGATACCCACCGCCGCCTAGCCGCGGGGTGGGGGCCACCGACAAGGGCTATCCCGCGGCTACCGCCCTGAAGAAGGGCGACAAGGTATCTCGGTAGGTCATCGTCAACCTCTTCCCGTTCCTGCCCCTGGACGGCGGCAACATCTTCTGGGCGGTGGTCGAGAAGCTCCGACGACGGCCGGTCCCGTTCGCGGTGATGGAACGGGCAGGGTGCCGGGCCAGGTCAGGTAGGCTCGCGCCGGAGGAGAGGAGAGACCCTTGGAGAGCGCAACCCCCAGCCGGACCCATAGACCGCGAGGCCTCGACGCCGGCACGATGTGCGAGGCCTTCCAGGTCACCGCCCAGGACAACGCCGACCGCCCGGCGCTTCGCACCAGGGACGACGAGTACGCCTTCACCTGGGGCGAATACGCCGAGAAGGTCGAGAGCCTGGCCCGGGGGCTGTCGGCGCTGGGCGTCGGACCCGGCCACACCGTCGGCCTGATGCTCACCAACCGCCCGGAGTTCCACCTCTTCGACACTGCGGTGATGCACCTGGGCGCTTGCCCGTTCTCGGTCTACAACACCTACACGGCCGACCAGATCGGGTACCTCGCGGGCGACGCCGGTAGCGCGGTGTTCGTCACCGAGAAGGCGTTCCTGGACACGGTCACGTCCGTTCGCGGGCGCGCGGAGGCGATGGAGCACGTGATCGTTGTCGACGGGGAGGGCGAGGACGAGACCCTGACCATGGCGCAGGTGGAGGAGCGGGGCGACCCCGGCTTCGACTTCGAGGGCGCGTGGAAGGCCGTCACGCCCGACACCCTGCTCACGCTGATCTACACGTCGGGCACCACCGGGCCGCCCAAGGGCGTACAGCTCACCCACGACAACCTGCTGGCGGCCGTGGAGGGCATCGAGGGCGTCGTCGACTTCCCGGAGGAGGGCCAGGTGATCTCCTGGCTGCCCTACGCCCACGTCGCCGAGCGGGCGTGCAGCCAGTATCTGCCGATCGTGCTGGGCTTCACCACCACCGACTGCCCCGATCCACGTCAGGTGGTGGCCTATCTGCCCGAGGTGCGCCCCACCTGGTTCTTCGCCGTGCCCCGCATCTGGGAGAAGCTCAAGGCCGCCATGGAGGCGGCGCTCGATCACGAGCCCGACCAAACCCGCAAGAAGGCGATCAAGGACGCGATCGAGGTCGGCCTCGAGAAGGTCCGGATGGAGCAGGCCGGCGAGGAGGTCCCCGACCGGCTGGCCCGGCAGTACGCCGAGGCCGACGAGCAGGTGTACTCCAAGATGCGCGAGCGGCTGGGCTTTGACAAGGCCGAGGCTCTGAATGTCGGAGCCGCGCCCACGCCGCCCGAGGTGCTGGAG
>JBPCNQ010000227.1:0-2985 GCA_051001095.1 Thermoleophilaceae bacterium | reverse complement strand
GCAGGCAGTGCTCGGCCACCGACAGCAGGCAGTTGGCGTCGGGCGGGAGATAGACGCGCACGACCGCGCCCCGCAGCGAGATCATCGTGTCGATCAGCCCGGGGCCCTGATGGCTGAACCCGTTGTGATCGTTGCGCCAGCAGGTAGAGGCCAAGAGCACGTTCAGCGAGGCCACCGGGGCGCGCCAGGACAGGTCGGCGGCGTGCTCGAGCCACTTGGCGTGCTGGATCGCCATCGACGCCGACACCATCGCAAAGGCCTCGTAGGTCGCAAACAGCCCGTGGCGGCCGGTCAGCAGGTAGCCCTCCAACCACCCCTGGCAGTTGTGCTCGCTCAGAACCTCCATCACCCGGCCCCCCGGGGAGACGTGGTCGTCCTCGGGCGCCGCGTCCATCAGGCAGCGGTCGGACACGGTGAACACCGCGCCGAGCCGGTTGGAGTTCGTCTCGTCGGGACAGAACAGCCGGAAGGCGTCGGGGTGGCTGACGTAGAGGTCGCGCACCAGCTCACCGAGCTTGCGCGTGGACTCCGCGCGCTCGGCCCCCGGTCGCGGAACGGGGAGGGCCCGGGCCCGCAGGTCGCCCAGGTCGAGCCGGGTCAGGCGCCGGCCGCCGTTGGCCTGGATCAGCGCCCCCATCCTCAGGTCGCCCTCGGGGGCCAGCGCGGCGAGGTCGGGATGGAGAGCCCCGGCGGGATCGAAGCGCTCGTGCGGACGATAAGAGCGCATCCAGGCCTCGAGCTGGGCGAGGTGGGCCGGGTCCTCGCGGACGCCCGGCAGGGGAACCTGATGCGCTCGATAGGTGCCTTCGACGGCGACGCCGTCCACCTCGGCGGGGCCGGTCCATCCCTTCGGCGTCCGCAGAACGATTGCCGGCCAGCGCGGGCGCCCGTGGGCGCCGCCCGAGCGCGCCGCTTCCTGGAAGCCGCGGATCTCGGCGTGTGAGGCATCCAGCGCCTCGGCGAAGGCGCGGTGCACCGCGCGCGGCTCGCTGCCCGACACGAACCGCGGGGCCCAGCCGTGACCGGTCAGCAGCGCCTCGATCTCGGCGTCCGGTGCACGGCCAAGCACGGTCGGACCGGAGATCTTGTTCTCGTTGAGGTGCAGGATCGGCAGCACCGCGCCGTCCCGCGCGGGGTTGAGGAACCGCACGCCCTTCCACGAGCCCTCCAGCGGCGCGGTCTCCGCCTCACCGTCGCCGATCACGCACGCCACGAGCAGATCGGGATCGTCGAAGGCGGCGCCGAAGGCATGCATCAGCGAATAGCCCAATTCACCGCCCTCGTGCACCGAACCCGGAACGGGCACGCTCACGTGGCTGGGGATCCCCCCCCGGCGTCGAGAACTGGCGCACGAGCCGCAGCAGCCCGTCCTCATCGCGGCCGACCGCCGGGTAGACGTCTGACCAGGTGCCCTCCAGGTAGACGTTGGCCACGAGCGCCGGCCCACCGTGCCCCGGCCCGGTCACGTACAGGACGGACTGGCCGGTACGGCGGATCAGCCGGTTGAGATGGGCATAGACCAGGCTCAGGCCCGGGGACGTCCCCCAATGGCCGGGCAGTCGCGGCTTGATGTGCTCCGGAGCAAGCGGCTCGCGCAGCAGCGCGTTCTTCCGCAGGTAGATCTGAGCGACGGTCAGGTAGTTGGCCGCGTCCCAGTAGCCCAGCAAGCCGTCAAGCTCGGAATCGCTCAGAGGAATTGGCATCGCCGGTTGCAAGGGTCTCAACCTAGCCCGTGTGGACGGTTGCCAGGCTGTGAAAGCTGCGTGGGGCCTTGGCGGGCGCGGGCGCGGGCGCGGGCGCGGGATGATGCATCGCTGGAACAGCAGTGTGCGCAGGGGCGGTGCGGGCATTCGCGGTGCTGCTGGCGGTCTAGCCGAGATGCGCAAGCTCGGCCACGCCATCGAGCAGCTCGCCGTCCAGATAGAAGGCGGGTGTGCCCGGGGCCCCGCTGCGCTTGGCGCTGTCCACGTCCGCCGCCACCGCGGGAGCGTGCACGCGGTGGCGCAGGTCGTCGGCGAAGCGCTCGGTGTCCAGCCCCAGGGCCTCGGCGTGGGCCATCAGCTCCGCCACGGGCAGCGTGTCGCGATCGGTCATCAGACGGTCGTGCATGTCCCAGAAGCGGCCCTGGGCCGCGGCCGCCTCCGCCGCCTCGGCAGCCACCGGGGCATCGGGATGGGCGTCCTCGATCGGGAGGTGGCGAAAGACCACGTGCAGGCGGTCGCCCAACCGGTCGCGCAACTCGGCGAGGACCGGCTCGGCGGCGCGCGTGTGCGGACAGGAGTAGTCGCCGAACTGCACCAGCGTCACCGGGGCCTCGGCCGGGCCGCGGTGGTGCTCGTTGCGGGTGTCCACGGGTGGATCGAGCTGCCCTGGGGCCTCCGCCTGCTCCGGCCCGCCCGAGCGCGCATCGACCAGCCGGAAGAGCCCCGATCCGATCGCCGCGGCCAGCGCCGAGGCCACCAGCACGCCCACCTTCGCCTGCTCGCGCAGCGCCTCATCGCTGAAGGCCAGCTCGGCCACGAACAGGGACACGGTGAAGCCGATCCCGGCCAGGGAGGCGCCGGCCAGCAGGTGGCCTCGCCCCATACCCTGCGGCAGGGGGCCGACGCCCAGCCTGACGCTGCCCAGCGACACCAGTGAGATGCCCACCGTCTTTCCCACCACCAGCCCCGCGATGATTCCCAGCGTGATGGGGGAGGTGGCGGCCTTGGCCAGCGCGTCGCCCCCCAGCGGCACGCCGGCGTTGGCCAGCGCGAACAGCGGCACCACGGCGTAGCTGGTCCATGGGTGGATGGAGCCCTGGAAGCGTTCGTTGGGCGACACGGCCGCGGACACCTCCAGGGCCGTGGCCCGACCGCCGGCCGGCGACAGGTCGCGCCGGAACACGCGCGCCAGGCTGGCCGCCCGGGCGATGCTGTTGCGCTGGGGCGGGTGCACCGCGGTCACCAGACCCAGCGCCACCCCGGCGATCGTGGGGTGAATGCC
>JBPCNQ010000226.1:0-2586 GCA_051001095.1 Thermoleophilaceae bacterium | reverse complement strand
TGAGGGCAGTGCGGTGCGGTCCTCGGTGGCGAGCGACACGGGAGCTGGCGGGCCAGCCGGCGCGAGGGGGCCGCCGACCTTAAGGCGTTTCGGGTGGCCGGGTCTACACGACCACGTGGGCCGCCAGGGTGGCCGGGAGGCCGAGGAACGATCCGAAGCGCGCGGTCACGCCCTCGAGCGCCCTAGCCTGCCGGCGGTCGAGCCCGGTGAAGAGCGTCACCTCCACCACCACCTCCCGGGCGGTCAGCGTGCGCCGCCAGCTGCCCACGCACTCCCCGTCGATCACCACGGGACGGCTCATCAGGCCCCGCTGCGGCCGCGACGTAGCGGCGGCGTAGAACATCCGCAGATCCTGGTAGGCGATTCCCAGCTCGTCGTACATGGGGAGCAAGAAGGCGCCGCTATCGGTGTGGTCAGGCGCCGCCCCCGCGCAGGAGAGCCATGCCGTGCCGTCCTCGTCCTCCTCGGTGTGGAGCCGGTCCCCGGTCGTGGCTATCCCCTTCTTCGCCTCGGTCCTGGTCAGCCCGGACCACCACGTGAAGTCGTTCAGCGTCGCGGGCCCGTGGCTGCGGAAGTAGCGCAGGGCGAGCTCGGCCAGCGCCTGGTCGTGCGACAGCTCGGGCGAGCTCGGCGCGCGGTCGTCGAGCAGCGCGTATGTGTGCTGCTTGCCGCGCCGCGGACCGCTGCACATCAACTGCTCCAGCTCGGCGTGCATGCATATGTGACTGAGCCGGGAGCCCTTCGCCTCGATGCCGTTGCGGCGCAGGGCGTCGCCCAGCTCCGGGCGGGTGAGCGACCCCGAGTCGCGCAGGGCCCCGGCCAGGATGTCGTGGCTGCGCGAGAGGAGGGCGCCGTCCAGGCCGTCCCGGCGGCGGGAGTAGCTGGTCGCCTTGTGCACGCGCGGGGCCGTGAGGCGCAGCAGCCAGCGGATGTCGGCGGGCGCGACGAAGTGCCAAGTCGGTCGCAGCACGTGGGTTCGCAGGATCTCTCCGCGCGAGGAGGCGTCCTCCACGTCGGCGTCGCTGCAGTCGCGCACCCGCTCGCCGAGCGACCACTTCGCCTCGGCGAGCTCCTGGGCCTGGACCGCTCCGAGCCAGGCCACCGCCTCGGCCGGGCTCGCGAAGGGGTCGCCGGCCAGCCGCTGGTCGTGCAGCCGCCGGCGCACGATGGCCAGGCTGTCCGTCACTTCGGGCGCGACTCGGCCTGATCTTCGTCCGGCCACACCCCGTGCTCGGTGAAGTAGGCCCGCGCCGCCTCTTCGCGGTCGCGGTCGAAGTCGCCCTGGACGCCCATGCGAAACAGCACGTTGAGCAGGAGGATCGACAGGCCGGCGCCGGCGAACAGCGAGAAGGCCTCCGCCCCCTCGGGCCAGTCCACGATCGCGTAGACCGCACCGAAGAGCACCAGGATCGCGGGAACCGCGTAGCGGAAGGAGAACAGCCAGAAGCCAACGGCGCCGGACTTGCGGCCCGTCTTGACCGGCTCCTCGCCCGCCGGGCGATCCGGCGGCTCGGAGGCCGCCTGCCCGAGCAGCCCCCTGTACTCGTCGGAGCCGTAGTGGATGCCGCGGTCGAGGTCTTCGGGCTTGTCGTCGGGCGCTGTCATGGCCACCGAGGCTAGAGCGCGATCCTGGCGCTGACACCATCCCGGTCGATGGTGAGACCAAAGCACATCCGATGCCCACCTGAGTAAGCTCGCTCTCCGATGCTCCGACGTGTACTGCTGCTGGTCGTATCGGTGCTCATGCTGGTCCCTGCCGACGTGATGGCGCGGGCCGGTGGCGGGTCGCGCGGCTTCAGCTCGCCCGGTCGTGGCGGCGGCTCACGTGGATACGGCCACGGCGGCGGCCACTTCTTCTTCTTCGGCGGTGGCGGTGGCGGCTTCCTTCTGGTGATCATGATCGTGCTCGTCGTCTTGGTAGTCATCTCCCGCGCTCGGCGCCGGCGCCGCTTCTAGCGGTGGGGCTGCGCTCGCTGCTCGGCGGCCGCCGCCGCGCCCGCGCCGAACGGGAGGAGGCCGTGCGCCTCGCCGCGGCGGAGGCGGCGCAAGACGACCCGCTGTTCGATGCGGAACTGGTGAAGGAGCGCGCCGCGATCCTGTTCGTGGCGATACAGCGGGCTTGGAGTGAGAACGACGTGGGAACGCTGCGGCGTTGGGTTGGTCCCGAGCTGATGGTGGAGTGGGATACCCGGCTGGCCGACTTCCGCCGCAAGGGATGGCGCAACCTCGTCGACGTGCTCGACGGCCCAGAAGTGCGTTACGTGGGCGTGACCAATCGCGCGGAGGATGCCGAAGACCGCGCGGTCGTGGCGCTGACCGCCCGGCTGCGGGACGTCGTGGTGGACAGCCACGGGGACGTTCTTCCCAGCGAGGACGGCGAGGTGGCTCGGATCAGCGAGTACTGGACCCTGGGCAAGCGCGCGGGGGAGTGGGCGGTGGTCTCCATCGAGCAGGATCGTGAGGGCGCCCACCACCTGTCCGCCCCGCTGGTCGCGGCCCCCGAGGGCGATAGCGCCCGGCTGCGCGCCGAGTCGGTCATGGAAGTCGCCGCAGCCGACGCCGTGCCGACCGACCAGGTCGGCGAGC
>JBPCNQ010000225.1:0-4597 GCA_051001095.1 Thermoleophilaceae bacterium | reverse complement strand
CGATCGACGCACCCGGCTTCCCATCGACTCTGAGCGCGTCGAGGACCTCGGACTCCGATGCCGAAGAGGCAGCGGCCGGGCCCGCGGCGATCAACGCGACCAGCACCCCGGCGCCCACGCCGCGCTTCACGCCCACGTGGCCCCGACCACCGCCGGCGGATCCACCCCATCCTGGTCCCCCGCGACCAACCCCGCTCATCTACGAGGCGCCCCGTGCTCGCCCGGCGGCGGGAACTCGACGCAAGGCGCGAGCGCGGGAACCCCCATTCCGGTGATGTTAGCGCCGGGTGCCACATCACTGCGCGGTTGCGACGGGGTGGCCATGGAAGCCTCCCACTAGAGAAAGGCCTTCAGCAGCGCCTGGGTCTTCTTCCTGGACGAGGTCCGCCTCTTGTCGGCCAGGCCGAGCTGGGTGACCCGCCCCTTGACGACCACGACCACGATCCGCGCCCTGGACGCCTTCGCCACGTAGATCGTGCTCTTGCCCACGCGATACCGACGCTCGCCGTGCAGCCTCCTGGCCACGGTCCTTTGCCGGTAGCCGACCTTGAGTTGCTTGAGCCGGTTCGATCGGCTAGAGCTCAGGGCAAGGACGGCCCGGTTGCGCGAGTAGCCCACCCGCAGATAGCCGCCACCGACCGCGCAGTAGCGATCCACGGCGGAAGACCTGCCCTTGAGGCTGTACTTGGTGAACGCCCGGCGCACCGAGCCGCGCGTGCGGCCGAGGGTCGCCCGGTTGACCGTGCGGCCGGACACATTGGCGGTCACGCCCGTGCAGATCCCGGCGCCCCGCCCGGCACGCGGATCGCGCGCCATCAGCTCCACGTTGCGGTCGCCGTTGCCGCCCCCCGCCCTGCGCACGGCACGGGGATCGTTGTAGGAGAAGACCCGGCTCATCGACGCCAGCGCCTCCACGCCCAGCGCGGCGGTCGAGCCCGGGTCGCCGCTGGGGGGAGGGGGGGTGACCGAGCCGGCGTGGTCGACCTGGGTCCCCAGCACCGACAGCGTGCCGTCGTGGTTGTCCATGACCTCGACCAGGCGCTGCTGCTGGGGCCAGTCCACCGACGAGGTGGTCTCGATCGACCACCAGTTCCCCTTCTTTACGCACCTGGTGGCGCACGGGCGGATGCGGTTCACGTGGGTGTGGCCCGACAGGTAGGCCACCACGTTGGGGTTGGCGTTGAACAGGCGCTCGACGTCGCCTCGCAGGTGGACGGGGCTCGAGTTGCGCGGGTCGGCGTCGCAGCCCACGTTGCCGTTGCAGGGGCCCGCCGCCTCGTCGGGGATGGAGGCGATCAGGCGCCGGATCGGGTGGTGGCCGAAGACCACCACCACCTGCTTCGCGCGCTTGGCCTTGCGCAGCTCGCCCCGCAGCCACTGGTACTGGGGCTCGTCCAGGTTGCCCTCGGCGCCGCCCTTGGCTGCCGTCCCCTCCGAGGCCGTGTCCAGGGAGACGAAGCGCACGCCGCGCTTGGGCGTCCAGGCGTAGTAGGAGGCCGAGCCGCCCGAGCCCGCGTTCTGGGCGGGGTCCACGAACCCGAAGCCGTGGGCGTCGCGCTGCGCGCCGGAGGAGTAGATGCGCTTGTTCTGGACGCTGTTAACGAACCGCCGGCGCGGGTCCGGGGGCACCGCGAAGCCCGACTGCGAGGCGAGCACCTCGTTGGCCCCGAAGTTGGTGGCGGGGCTCTGGATGTAGGGCTTGAAGCAGCCGGTGGCCACCTGGTCGGCCGACTGGGTGGCCGAGACGTAGCCCTGAACCGCCTCGTCGTGGTTGCCACTGCTCACGTAGGTGGGCACGGCCACCGCGCCGCGCCTCAACCCCGCGGGCACGAAGGCGCGCTGCGCGCTGTCCATCAGCCCGGAGTACTGAGGGAAGGCCCCGTAAACGCCGGCCGGCCTGTTCGGGTCGTAGAAGTTGCCGTCGCCCGCTCCGCCGTTGTAGTCCCCGTAGTCCTGCAGGCCGGTGTAACGCCCAGCCTCATCCAGAGGCAGGCGCGCGAGCCCGGCGCGCTGCTCGGCGGTGCAGCGCGAGTAGTCGGAGATGCCGCTGTTGGGGTCCAGGCTCTGGCCTCCCTCGAGCAGCTGGCGCATCCAGGTGACTTCGTTCTCCTGCTGGTTGTCGGCCTGGTCGCCGGTGAGCAGCGCCATGTCCATCGGCGCGCGCGCGCCCTTGGCCCCGGCGTTGGGGCTGGCGGTGGTGAAGGCGTTCAGCCGCCGCATCCCGGCGTCGATGGTGGCCGCCATCAGCGCCTCCTGGGGGCGCTGGGCGCTCGTGTTGGGCTGCACCGGGGCCAGAGAGTCGATTCGCGCGGGCGACTCCTCGTCGACCAGATGGAGGTCGGTCAGCTGGGCGAAGTAGGTCAGCGAGGTCCGGCGCCTGGACCGCCCGGGCTGCGCTCGGGCGCTGCCGATCTCACGCAGGAACTGCCTCTGACCCGGCCCGGTGACCAGCCCGGCGAACCCCGGCTTGGCCGGGTCGAAGGGACCGCCGGCGGTGAGAGTGAACTGGCGGGTGCTGGCGGCGGGGGTCTGGGCGATGGCGACACCGCCGGCGCCGAGCAACGCGATCGCCGCGATGGCGAAGGCAACTGCTCGGACGGTTCTGGGGCTGGAGGAGATTCGCATCGGCGCTCGTCACCCGCGGGGCGAGCCCGCAGCAACGTAGCAACCAACACGGGGTCAGCCCCGAGGTTCCGGTGCGACCCGATCGGCCCAGGGACGCGCCTCCTCGAGCTGGCGCCCGACCGCCAGCAGCAGGCCCTCCGCCAGCGGGGCCCCGATCAGGTGCGCTCCCAGCGGCAGGCCGCCCTCGCTCTGGGCCAGAGGAAGGGAGATGGCGGGTTGGCCGGTCACGTTCATGCCCGCTGTCCAGGGCGTGAACTCGCCCGACTTCTTGAACTCGTAGGCGGGGTTCTCACCCACTGGGTCGATCTCGCCGTGGCGCACCGGCGGCTTGGCCAGCGAGGGGGTGAGCACCAGGTCCCAGTCGTTCCAGAAGGACACTATGGCGCGGGCAAAGGCCTGTAGCGCGGCGACGGCGCCTACGTACTGGGGCGCCCGGATCGAGTTTCCCGTCTCGTACAGCCACATGGACAGCGGCTCGATGTTCTCCGCCGAGGGCTCGGTGCCGGTCACGAGCTGGCCGTGCATCACGCTCGCGGCCACGTTGGCCGCCCACAGCACGCTGAAGGTGGGAAGCAGGTCCGCGCCCTTCCACGGCGCGTCGACCTCCTCCACGTGGTGGCCCAGCGACTCCAGCAGCTCGGCGGCGTCACGCGTGGCGCGCTCGTAGGCGGGGTCGAGCCCGGCCTCGATCGGCATGTCGAAGGTCAGCGCCACGCGGAGCTTGCCCGGGTCGCGCCGCGACAGCTCGGCGAAGGGAGCCTCGGGCGGCGGAGCCCAGGTGGCGTCGCCGACCTCGTAGCCCGACATCAGGTCGAGCATGGCCGCGGCATCGTCGATCGTGCGGGTCAGCGCGCCGTCGGTGGAGAGCATGTGGTCGCCCAGGTCGGGCGCGCGGGAGATGCGGCCGCGGCTGGGCTTGAGCCCCACCAGGCCGCAGCAGGCGGCGGGGATGCGGATCGAGCCGCCGCCGTCGCTGCCGTGGGCCACCGGCACCGCCCCGCAGGCCACCGCCCCGGCCGACCCGCCGGAGGAGCCGCCGGTGGTGCGCCCGGCGTCCCAGGGGTTGCGGGCGGGGCCAAACCGCCGCGGCTCGGTGACCGGCAGGATGCCGAACTCGGGCGTCTGGGTGCGGCCCATGAGCACGAAGCCGGCCGCGCGGAAGCGGCGCACCACGGCGGCGTCGTAGTCGGGCGTGAAGTCGCCGAGCAGGTCCGAGCCCTGGACCATGCGCATGCCGTTGACGGCCAGGAAGAGGTCCTTCAGCGCGATCGGCACCCCGGCGAAGGGCCGGTCGTCGCCCGCCTTGACCTCGTCGGCCGCGGCCAGCGCGCCCTCGGCGTCGACCAGCGTCCAGTGGTTCAGCGGCTCGGTGGCCTCGATGCGGTCGAGCGAGGCCTGGGTGAGCTCTCGGGACGAGACCTCGCCGGAGCGGACGAGATCGGCGAGTTCGAGGGCGGGCTTGCGCAGGAGGTCGTCGGGCATGGCGCCGGGCCAGCCTAACCGCCTGCCCGACCGTGAACGGTCGGAGGCTCGCTCGCTGTGTCACTCGGTTACCGGGGCACAACCGTGATCGCGCAGTTGACACCGGGTACTCGGCTGAGTCGGGCGTCGGCGGTGAGCAGGCAGCAGTCCAACCGCTCGGCGAGCGCGACATACGAGGCGTCGTAGGCGGACAGGTTCTCCCGCAGCTCCCAGACCCGATCCAAGAGCGAGAAAACCGCGTAGCGCGTGATCCCGAGGTGTCGCCAGCTGTCCAAAGCGGTCCACGCGGCGTCGGCGAGAAACTGTTGCGCCATGACCCTGCGGCGCAGCGCGTGGGGGACCTCGGAGTCGACGAGGTGGGGGGCATGCAACTGCTCGCCGGCGAGCGCGCGTCGCGCCGGTCCCGCGTTGAGCAGCGCCGACAGCGCCGCCGAAGCGTCGACCACGATCACCTGTCGGCTCGTCCGGCGTCCACGTCGGCGATGATCGT
>JBPCNQ010000224.1:0-5391 GCA_051001095.1 Thermoleophilaceae bacterium | reverse complement strand
CAGACCGACTCGCGCGTGATCCTGGACCAGAACGGGGCCGAGTCGTTGCTGGGCAAGGGCGACATGCTCTTTCGGCCCGGATCGGGCACCCGGCTCAGCCGCATCCAGGGCGCCTTCACCACCGAGGAGGAGATCGAGAAGATCACCGCCCACTGGCGCAAGCAGGGCGAGCCCGAGCTGAACGAGGAGCTGCTGGAGGCCGTCGCGGAGCCCGACGGCGAGGAGGCGGGCGCCGGCGACTTCAACCCCGACGCCGACGACCTGCTGTCCGAGGCCATCCGCACCGTCGTGCAGATGGACACCGCCTCCACCTCGATGCTGCAGCGCCGGCTGCGGGTGGGCTACACGCGCGCCGGGCGCCTGATCGACATGCTCGAGCGCCGAGGGGTCATCTCGGGCTACGAAGGATCCAAGGCCCGCAAGGTGCTGATCAGCGAGGCCGATCTGCCGCGCGCGATCGCCGCGCTGGAGGAGCCACCGGTGGGAGCGGCGACCGACGAGGGGTGAGGTCGTCGTGCCGCCGATCGGGCTGCGCTTCTCCCGCGACCGATCGGGCTTCTCCCGCGACCGATCAGGCTGCGCTCCTACCCTGAGCGGGTTTACGCCAGAATAGGAGCGGCACCATGCCGCCGATAGGGGACACGCTCAGAGAAGCGCGGATGCGGCAGCGCCTGGACGTCGCGGATGTCGAGGAGCGCACCAAGATCCGTGCCAAGTACCTGCGCGCGCTGGAGAACGAGGAGTGGGGGCTGCTTCCGGGGCCCACGTTCGTGCGCACCTTCCTGCGCACCTACGCCGAGGCGGTCGGGCTGGACCCGCACGTGCTGGTCGAGGAGTACCGCGCCGAGCACGACGAGGAAGAGGACTCCGAGCCCCAGCCCCAGCCGCTGGCCTCTTCGCGCGGGCTGCCCCGGGTCGGGGCCCCGCGGCCCGGGCGCGGGCGCCCGCGTGCTCCCGGCCCGCCGGGACCGATCGTCCTGCTGGGGGGCGTGGTGGCGGTCATCCTGGTCTTCCTGGTCGTGCTCGGGCTGGTGGGAGGCGACGATGGGTCCAGCGACAAGCCGAAGGGCGCCACCACCCGGACGGCCCCGCGCAAGGCGGCCAAGCCCAAGAAGCCCCCCAGGCCGGCGGTGCGAGGGGTCACGCTGCGCATCGCCCCGACTGTGCCCACCTACGTATGCGTGGACTCCGGCGAGGGCAGCGACCGGGTCTTCGAGGGCACCCTCGAGCAGCCGCGGACATTCAAGAACGCCACCGAGCTGCGGGCGAACCTGGGCAAGCGGTCGGTGAAGATCACCGCCAACGGCAAGGGGCTGCCCGTGGAGAGCAACGCCAGCCCGCTCGGGCTGCGGGTGACCAGGATGGGAGCCCGGGAGATCACCAGCGGGGCGAGGCCCTGCGCGTGAGGGGGCAGCCGGGCGTCCGCGCCGGCATCGTGATCACGGGCACCGAGGTGCTCACCGGCCGCGTGGCCGACCGCAACGGCCCGTGGCTGGCCGACCGGCTGCTCGAGCTGGGCGCAGAGCTGGCCCACATCACGATCTGCGGCGACCGGGCCCGGGACATGGAGGACCAGCTGCGCTTCATGGCCGACCGGGGCATGGACCTGGTCATCACCAGCGGCGGTCTGGGACCCACGGCCGACGACCTCACCCTGGAGGTGGTGGCCGCCTTCACGGGCCGTCCCCTGGCGCTGGACGAGGAGCTGGAGGGCCGGATCGCCGACATCCTGCGCCCGCTCATGCGCCGGTGGACCAACCTGGACCAGGAGGCGATCCGCATCGCCAACCGCAAGCAGGCGATGGTGCCCAAGGGGGCCACGATCCTCGAGCCCGCCGGCACCGCGCCCGGGATGGTCGTCCCGCCGGGCGAGGGGCGGGCCGGCCCGACCGTCGTGGTGCTGCCCGGCCCGCCCCGCGAGCTCCAGGCGTTGTGGCCGGCGGCCGTCGCCGCGGAGGCGTTCCGCGCGGCCGTGGGCGAGGCGGCGGACTACGAGCAGTCGATGCTGCGGCTGTTCGGCATCCCCGAGTCCGAGATCGCCGAGACGCTGCGCGTGGCCGAGGCCCAGGTGCCGGGACTTCAACGGCTGGAGGTGACCACGTGCCTGCGCCGCGGCGAGGTGGAGGTGGTCGTGCGCCACGAGCCCGACGGCGAGGAGGCTTTCAAGGCGCTGAGCGCCCTGGTCGCCGAGCGTCACGCGGACAGCCTGTTCTCCACCGACGGCTCGTCGGTGGACGACCAGGTGGCGGGACTGATGGCCGGACGCAGGATCGCCACCGCCGAGTCGTGCACGGGCGGCCTGCTGGCCGCCCGGCTGACCGAGCGGCCCGGCTCGTCGGAGTACGTAGACGGCGCCACGGTGAGCTATGCGGACGAGGCGAAGGCGGCGCTGCTGGGCGTGGACGCGGCGTTCATCGAGCGCCACGGGGCGGTGTCGCCCGAGGTGGCCGACGCAATGGCCGCAGGGGCGCTTCAGCGCCACCGGGTGGACGTGGCGATCTCGGTCACCGGCGTCGCCGGTCCCGGCGGCGGAACAGAGGAGAAGCCGGTGGGCACCGTCTGCTTCTGCGCGAGGACCGCGGACGGGGAGACCCTGGCCCGCCGGCTGCGGGTCCCGGGGGACAGAGACGAGATCCGCGATCGGTCGACCACGATCGCCATGCACATGCTGCGCGCGCTGCTGCGGGGAGAGCCGGCCTGAGCGAGCGGCCCTGGCGGCTGTTCGTCGCCCTGGACCTGCCGGAGGAGGTTCGCGCCGCGGTGGCGGGGTGGACGCTTGGTGCGCTGCATGGCCGGGGGGATCTGCGGCCCGTGCCCGAGGCCGCCCTGCACGTGACGCTGGTCTTTTTGGGCGGTGTCGAGCCCGGGCGGGTGGCGGACGTGTGGGAGGCGGTCGCCGGGGCCTGGGAGGGCTGTCGGGCGCCCGGGCTTGGTGTGAGCGGCGTGGTGGGGCTGCCGCAAGACCGGCCGCGCCTGTTCGCCCTCGGCCTCTGCGACGAGGCGGGCCGGGCGGCCGCGCTGCACGGGGCGGTGGCCGGTGCGCTGGAGGCGGCTGAGCTGTACGAGCCCGGAGGGCGGCGCTTCTGGCCCCACGTGACCGTGGCCCGGGTGCGGCGGGGAGCGCGGTCGGCCCATATGGGCTCGGACCCGCCCGCGCTCGGCCGGTTTGTCGCGCCGGCGCTCACGCTCTACCGCAGCGGCCGGGGTCGGACTACGAGCCGCTGGAGCGGCTCTTGCTGCCCAGGTGACGGGCGCGTGGCGCAATCGTCGCGCACTCGTAACACAGGTATCCCGCAGCGTCCGATCCGGTTGGCAGCCTGTGCAGCCCAAAGACTTCGCTCGAGGAGACAGGCATGGACAAGGATCAGGAGAAGGCCGCCAAGGCGCGGGATGTCGCGCTGAACACCGCGATCACGCAGATCCAGCGCAACTTCGGCGAGGGATCGATCATGAAGATGGGCGACGATGCCTTCAAGGTGCAGGTCTCAGCCATTCCCACCGGCGCGCTGTCGCTGGATCTCGCCCTCGGCGTGGGCGGGCTCCCGCGCGGCCGCGTGGTCGAGATCTTCGGCCCGGAGGCCTCCGGCAAGACCACGCTGGTCTACCACGTGCTGGCCGAAGCCCAGAAGAAGGGCGGCATCTGCGCGTTCATCGACGCCGAGCACGCCATGGATCCCGAGTACGCCCGTCGCATCGGCGTCGACGTGGACGAGCTGCTGGTCTCCCAGCCCGACTATGGCGAGCAAGCGCTGGAGATCGCCGACCTGCTGATTCGCTCGGGCACCGTCGATGTGGTCGCCATCGACTCGGTGGCCGCACTCACGCCCAAGGTCGAGCTCGAGGGCCAGATGGGCGACCAGTCGGTCGGCCTGCAGGCCCGCATGATGAGCCAGGCCATGCGCAAGCTGGCGGGCAACCTCAACCGGGCCAACACGCTGTGCGTGCTCACCAATCAGATCCGCGAGAAGGTGGGCGTGATGTTTGGCTGCTTCCACTACGACTCGCGCGTCGTACTGGCGGACGGAAGCACCGAGAAGATCGGCAAGATCGTCAATCAGCGGATGCCCGTCCAAGTCATGTCGATGGACCCCGCGACGGGTCAGATCGCTCCACGTCCCGTCGTCGAGTGGTACGACAACGGAGAGACCGACGAGTGGCTTCAGTTCGAAGTCGAGGCCGGCGGAGGCTCGGGAAAGCGCAAGTTCGCCTGCACGCCGAACCACGTCATCTTCACGCCTGAAGGTGAGCGTCAGGCGTGGGAGATCGAAGAGGGCGACGAGATGCTTGTCGCTGCGAAGCAATACGCCCTGAGCGATGACCAGATGAAGCTAGTCATGGGAAGTCTTCTCGGCGACGGCTCAATGCGCTACGCATCGGCCCATAACGCCAGCTTCCGCGTCGGCCACAGCGAGCGTCAGCGGGAGTACTGCGAGTGGAAGCAATCGATGCTCGCGCCCTTTGCTCACAGGATAGGACGAACCGGCAATGGGATCGGCTTCGACACGATTCCCATGCGCCAGTTCGCCGCCCTCCGTGATTCGGTCTATGCGGCGGACGGACGCAAGCGTGTGGACGAGGCGCTCATCGAACGTCTCGATGAGCGTGCGTTCGCCGCGTGGTACTGCGACGACGGTACGTTCGGCGGCAGCTACAAGCGATGGGGCTATGGCAAAGCCACGATCTGCGTCGCCGGGCTTCACCCAGACGACCGTGAGCGAGTGGCGACTCGCTGCGAAGCCCTGGGCATGGGCAGGCCCACGCTGAGTGGCCACAATCTGCTCTTCAGCGGTGAGAGGACACGTCGGTTCCAAGGACAGATCGCCCCCTATGTGCATCCGTCGATGGCCTACAAGCTGCACCCTGATCTCCGAGGGCGCTTCGCTTGGGATGCCTCGTCGGCAGGTGACTTCAGGACCGATCTGGCCAGCCGAACTTCACTGAAGCCGGTTGGGATGAAAGTTCTGCGCAAGTACGCCAAGCCCGCTCCGCCACAGCAGCACGAGCGGCCCAGCAAACGCCGCAAGTACGACCTCCAAGTCGAGGGCAACCACACCTACCTGGTCGACCACGTAGTGGTGCACAACTCGCCCGAGACGCAGCCCGGCGGCCGCGCGCTGAAGTTCTACTCCTCCCAGCGCCTGGACATCCGCCGCATCGAGACGCTCAAGGAGGGCACCGAGGCGGTCGGCAACCGGGTGCGGGTGAAGGTGGTCAAGAACAAGGTGGCCGCCCCGTTCCGCCAGGCCGAGTTCGACATCGAGTACGGCCAGGGGATCTCCACCGAGGGATGCATCCTCGATCTCGGGATCGAGCACGACATCGTCACCAAGTCGGGCTCGTTCTTCTCCTACGGCAACGAGCGCCTGGGCCAGGGCCGCAACAACGCCAAGG
>JBPCNQ010000223.1:0-4720 GCA_051001095.1 Thermoleophilaceae bacterium | reverse complement strand
ACGACTGGGAGCGGGCGATCGAGGCGGCGACGCGCGAGGCCGACGTGGGGTGGCCGGGCCGTGAGGCGACCATGCCGCCGATTCACGGGCGAGATGATCGTTGGGAACGGGGCTGACGCCGGGATGCGGGGGGTGGACGATGCGGCGTTGGGTGATCCTGGCGATCCTGCTGGTCGCGGTGGCCCTGGCGGGCCTGGGCGGGTATCGGGCACGAGCGGGCTTCGTTGCGGCCCTGATGGAGCGGCGGGAGCGCGCCGAGACCCTGGCCGCCTGGCCGGTCCTGCGCGAGTGGGCGAGCCTGCGCGAGGCGCGCGCGGGGGCGCGGGCAGCGGGTGTGGCGCCGCCAGGGGTGGCCGTGGCGGTGGTCGAAACCGATGAGGAGGCGCGGGTTGCGGGGGTGCCCGGCCTCCCCGACGGCGTGCCCCCGTTCGCGGCCTGGCGGGCGTTGCCCGCCGCCGAACGATGGGCGCTCTACGGGCGCCCCGACTGGACGGGGGTGCGGCTGGCGACGCGAGTGGGCGGCGGAACCCTGGCGGCGGCGCTCGCCCTGACCCTCGGCCGCCTCCTCGGGTGGCCCCTCGTGCGAGGGCTCTGGCTCGTCGGGGCGCTGGCGATCATGGGGCGGCGGGCGCGCCCGACGGCGAGCCACGGCAGCGCGCGGCTGGCGACGCGGCGCGAGATCGGGCGGCTGCGCCCGCGCCCCGGGGAGGCCCACTTCATCGCGGGGATCGTCGGCCGTGGCCCGCGCCGCCAGCTGGTGGGTATCCCGGAGGCCGAGCACTACGAGCACCTGCTCCTCGACGCCCCGAACGGGGCCGGGAAGACGAGCGGCTTCATCATCCCCAACCTCCTGGGGGAGACCGGGGGGCGGACGGTCATCGTCGCCGACCCCAAGCGCGAGCTGCTGAAGAAGACCGCGCCGCACCTGCGGACGGCCTACCCGGACGGGCGGGTCTGGGTCCTCGATTTCTACGACCCGACGCTCTCCCACGGCTACAACCCGCTGGCCTGGGTCCGCGACATGCGCACGGCCGACCTCTTCGCGCGCACCTGGGTGAAGAACACCGGCACGAGCGGCTCGGAGCCCTTCTGGGACAACGCCGCGACGACCCTGATCGCGGCCGGGGCGCTGCACCTGGTCCGTGTTGCCCAACGCGACGGCTTGCCGCCGCCGCCCCTCGCCGCCCTCCAGGAGTTGCTCTGCAACCGGGGGTTTGCGGCGGTTCAGTCCACCCTCGCGGGGAGCCCGGTGGCGGAGGTCCGCGCCAAGGCCGAGGGCTTCCTGGCCTACGTCGGCCAGTCGGAGAAGCTGCTGGGCGGCCTCTTCTCCGAGCTGGCCGTGCGCTTCGCGGTTCTCGACAGCCCGGAGGTTCGCGCGACGACCGGCGTGAGCGAGATCGACCTGGCCGCGCTCGGGCGCGCGCCGACGGCCCTGTACATCGGCTTCGACCTGCACCTGGCGGCCACGCTGGCACCGCTGACCGCCTGCTTCTTCACCCAGCTCTTCACCGAGTTGGTGGAGCTGGCGAAGAGGCGGCCGGATGGGGCACTGCCGGTGCCGGTGCTATGCTACCTGGACGAGTTCGGCAACCTCGGGCATATCCCCGGCTTCGAGCGCTGGATCGCCACGGTGCGGAGCGCGCGCGTGGGGTGTCTGCTGGTGGTGCAGGACACCGCGCAGCTCGTCGCCACCTACGGGGAGCCCGGGGCCGCGATCATCCTGACCAACGCGATGACGAAGATCTGCCTGGCGAAGGTCAGCCGCGCCGACGCCGAGTACTTCTCGAAGCTCACGGGGGAGAGCACCGTCCTCGCGGCCAGCCGGAGCGCCAGCCGCGCCCTGCTGCTGCCCTGGGCCGACCGGGGTAATCGCGGGGCGGGGGAGGTCGCCCGCCCGGTGCTGACGCAGGCGGAGCTGCGGACCCTCGGCGAAGCGGCGCTGGTCGTGTCGCAGGACCGCCAGCCGCTGGTGCTGCGCCAGCGGCCCTGGTTCCGGGTGCCCGCGCTAGCGTGCCTGGTGCCCGACCTGGCCGGGGAGGGGGACGCGCTCGCGACCTGTCGCCGACGGGTGCCGCTGCCCGACCCGCGCGCGGCGGAGGGTCCGGCCCCGGCAGAGGATACGTCGGTGGGGCTCGGGGCGAGCGCTGGCCCTGTTGTAGGGCCGGTCTATCCCCCAGCGGACGCGGCTGCGCTGGATGAGCCAGGTATGACGATGACACCGCGCGGGCGGGTGCGGTCCGCCCGCGCGAAGCGACCGCGCCCGGCGGTGCCGATCGAGGCCGAGCCCGATCCGGCCCCCGCACCGATGACCAGTGTGTCGGCCCCGGTGCTGACCCCCCGCGAGGCGCAGCTGCTGACGGCGCTGATGGTCGAGCCGGCGGCGTCGAGCGCGGCCCTGGGGAGCGGCCTGGGGATCGCCGCGGGGACGGTCCGCAAGGCGCTCGGGGCGCTGCGCGCGAAGCTGGGCGCGGGGAAGGACGCGGACGGGGCGGCGCTCGTGGCTCTGGCGCGCGAATGCGGGCTGCTCGCTGGCGAGGGCGGGATCGACGGGGGAGGGGGGCGATGACCTGGTGGGATTTACGGCGGATCCTGCGCGACATCGCGCGGGCGGCCGATCGCTGACGGCTGGGGTGGCGACCTGCGCGCCGGGCGAGGATCAGTGGCGGGCGATCGGCGACGACGGCGACATTGACCGGTGGCACACCCTCGACGCGTATACCGATTTGACTGTGGCGCGGCCGACCCTGCCGATCGGCACGGTATCTCCGCTAGCGCCGGTCGCGGTGTCGATCACGGGAGGGGCGAAGACCGCTGTACCCAACAGCGAGGGGGGCAATTCGGCCCTGCGAGTCGCGGACGAGCACCCGGCGGAGCGGCACGGGCGGCAGGGCCCCAAGCAGGCGGCTCAGCGCCGGAGGCAGACGAGCGGGCCGGGGAGGCCATCGGCGTGGGCGGTGCCGGGCACGGGCGGACCTGGGCAAGCGCCACCGATAGCCGCCGGGGGCATTCCGTCACACGCCTCGCCGTATGATGTGTGACGTCGGCGTGTAATCAGCGTGGCAGGAAAATCACCCCTCGGGCGAGCGCGAAACGGCTTTCCGGCACCAAACCTGCCGCTCGTATCTGCCAGGTATGCTGCCATCTCCGGTACACGCCGGTGTCACCGATGATGGGTCTTCCCGACATTCGATGATCGGGTTTGCCGCGATGCCCCCATTGTAGCGCGGCAGTCTGTCCCGCTGGACAAGGTCTGCCTTCGCCACTTTCGAACACCACGTTTGGGCTATGCGCGTACGGTAGACCAGCGGATGGCGATCATCGAAAGGCGGCAAGACCCCCGATGATGTGGCGAGGCGTCCCCCGCCAGCATGCGGTGCCAACAAGGGACGCTCGCGCCTCCGAGAGGTGGGTCCGGGCGGATCGGGGCGGCGCACAGGCACATCCCGATCCACCGGCGGTGCGCACGGTATCGTTCAGGGGCCACAGGCGCGCACCGCCCGTGGCCCCGCACTCCGGGTCAGTCGCGGGGATGCCGCGCTTCCGCAGACTTCGGCGCTCGGGCGACGCGACGGCGGGACAGCGTGCCCAGCGTCCCGGTAGCGAGGAGAAGCAGGCCGAGGGTGCCGAGTATCCCCGCGAGACCGTGACCGCCACCCGCCGTCCCGTAGCCGCCGCCGGTGTTCGGCAGGCCGGGCATGGTCGGGGCGGTGGTCTGGGCCACGACATGCATCACGCCAGTCAGCCCGAAGTATTTCTGGGCTCCGGGGCTGAAGAAGTCGTAGTCGCCCGGCTGGTCCGGCGCGGTGAAGACGAAGAAGGCCGCATCGCGCGGCTTCACCATCTCCTCCAGCTGGATCGCCCCGGTGGGGAGCTTGACCGCGAAGCCGACCTGGGTGATATCGGCGTTCGTGAGATGCACGGCGACCCGCTGACCGGCGGGCACGGTGAACTGGTTCGGGAAGTAGTTGAGGTCGTGCGTCTGGATGTTGATAAGGGTCGCGCCGGCCGGTGCGCTCGGCACCCCCGCAACCTTCTTCGGCGCGCCGACCGCGACCTGCTTGGGCGTCGCCGTCACGATGTTCGGCCCGGGCTGCCCCGCCTGTGGCAGCGCGAAGGCGATCAGCGCATCGCCGGGCGGCGAGGCCGTCGTGCCGGCATCCAGCCGCTGTCGGAAGTTCCCGCCGAAGGCCATCACGACGTACTCGCGACCGTTGATCACGTAGACCGCCGGCGAGCCGTTCGCGCCGCCCACGCCGGGCATGTCGGTCTTGAAGGTCCACCGGACCGTGCCGGTCTTGGCGTCGATCGCGTTGAACTTCCCGCTGCTCTCGCCGAAGAAGACCAGGTCGCCCGCCACGACCGTGCCGGTGACGGTCTTCTCGGGTGTCTTGATCTGCCAGGCGAGCTTGCCGGTCGTCGTGTCCATCGCGTCGAACAGCCCGTACTGGCCGATCCCCGGCACCTTGCCGAAGCCGGTCGAGCCGAGGCTGTTGACGATCTCCTGCTGCGCGTGGTAGTTCCAGGGCTCGTACCCGCCCGCCGGGATATAGGCGTACTTCGTGCGCGGGCTGTAGGCGCCCGCGCCCCATTCCGGGCCGGACTCGTAGCCGGGCTGGATCAGCGTCGGCTCCTCGTGCGGCGGCGTCCACATCGGCCCGGCGGTGAAGCCGGGCGGCACCGCCGCCACGGACTGGGGGATCAGCGGCTCCGTCGCGGGCAT
>JBPCNQ010000222.1:0-6062 GCA_051001095.1 Thermoleophilaceae bacterium | reverse complement strand
AACAGCAGAGGGGGAAGGGAGGAGACGGGGGGACGGTCGTGACCTGTTGGTTTCCGAGTCTGTCGCCGCTGGCCAAGCTGCCCGACCAGGCCACCAAGTGGTTTTTGACCGGGCTCGCGGCGCTGATCCTCGTGATCATCGCCTTCTTCTTCATCCGTCTCTACGACGAGGCGCATCCCGCGTTCGCCAAGTTCGGCTACCTCGGGTTCACCTTCGCAGACAACTAGGACGTATCGAGCAACATCTACGGCGCGCTGCCGCTGCTGGTGGGGACCCTCATCACCGCGGCCACCGCGCTGGTCATCGGCGTGCCGGTCGCGGTCGCCACCGCGGTGTACGTGACCGAGCTGTGCCCGGGCCGGGCCCGCGGGCCGCTGACCATCATGGTCGAGCTGCTCGCCGCGGTCCCGTCGGTCGTGTACGGGCTCTGGGGCGTGTACGTGCTCATTCCCAAGCTCCTGCCCGCCGAGCGGTGGCTCTCCGACCACTTCGGCTTCCTGCCCTTCGTCGGCGGCAACGTGGCGGGGCCGAGCTACTTCATCGCCGGCCTGATCCTCGCGATCATGATCCTGCCGATCGTGAGCGCCATCAGCCGCGAGGTGATGGCCACCGTGCCCGTCGAGCACAAGGAGGCCGCCCTGGCCCTCGGCGCCACGCGGTGGGAGATGATCCGCATGGCGGTCCTCCCCTACTCGCGCTCCGGGATCACGGGCGCCGTGATGCTGGGCCTGGGCCGCGCCATCGGCGAGACCATCGCGGTGACGCTGGTGATCGGCAACGCGCCCTCGATCGGCAAGACGATCTTCTCGCAGGGCTACAGCCTGGCCGCCGTGGTGGCGAACGAGTTCAACGAGGCCGCCTCGGTGCCGATTCACCGCGCAGCGCTGATCGCCGCGGGCCTGGTGCTGTTCGTGCTCACGCTGATCGTGAACGCCGCTGCTCGGTTCTTCGTGGCCCGGGCCGAGCGCCAGGGCGGCGGGAAAGGGCGCGTCGCCGCCCCGGGCGCCGCGGCATGAGCGCCCTCGTGGGCGTGAGCGCCCGGCGCAGGCGGACCGATCAGCTCGGGCGCGGGGTCCTGCTGCTGGCCACCCTGATCGCGCTGGTGCCGCTGGTGGCGATCGTCTACACCCTGATCCAGAAGGGGGCCGGAGCGATCAGCCTCAGCTTCTTCACCACCGACCCCAACGGCCGCTTCCTCGGCGATCCGGGCGGGATCAAGGGCGCGATCGTCGGCACCGTGCTGATGGTGGCCCTGGCCGCCGCGCTGGCCGTGCCGTTCGGCATCGGCGTGGCGCTGTACATGGTCGAGTACGGCAAGGGCACCCGCTTCGCGAGCATCGTCCGGTACTTCGTGGACGTCATGACCGGGGTGCCCTCAGTGGTCTTCGGCCTGTTCATCTACATCGTGCTGGTGGTGACCAAGGTCGGCGGCGGGTTCACCGCCTGGAAGGGCTCGGTGGCGCTCGCGCTGCTCATGCTGCCCGTTGTCACCCGGTCGGCCGAGGTCGTCCTGCTCCTTGTGCCCAACGACCTCCGCGAGACGGCGCTGGCCCTTGGGTCTCCACGCTGGAAAGTGATCCTGCGGATCGTGCTGCCGACCGCGCTGCCCGGCCTGGTGACAGGCTCGCTGCTCGCATTGGCCCGCGCGGCGGGCGAGACGGCGCCGCTGCTGTTCACCGCCTTCGGGCTCAGCACCACCTCCTTCAACCTGGGCAACCAGATGAACTCGCTGCCCATCCAGATCTTCAACGATGTCCAAAAGGCGCAGGACCGACTGGTTCAACGCGCATGGGGAGCGGCCCTCACCTTGGTCGTGATGATCCTTGTGCTGACCCTGGTCGCGCGCCTCGTCCAGAGAAGGAGCGCCACTGCATGAACGGAAAGGGCACCGCCGAGTCCATGGATACCGCCGACACAGGTCCTGATGAGGGCAGCACGGCGGACGCCCGTCCGGCCGAGACGGACGCCGCCCCCCGAGAGCGCATCTCCACCCGTGCCCCCGAGACCAGGGCGCCCGAGCAGCACGACCAGGATGCCGCCGACGGCCACCGGGTGAGCCTGAAGGGGCTACGCGCGCTCTACGGCGACTCCGAGGCCGTGAAGGGCGTAGACCTGGAGTTCGAGCCCAACCGGGTCACGGCGATGATCGGGCCCTCAGGCTGTGGCAAGTCCACGCTGGTGCGCTGCATCAACCGGATGCACGAGGAGATCCCGGGGGCGCGCGCCGAGGGCAAGGTCCTCCTCGACGAGCAGGACGTGTACGCCGACAAGGTGGACGTGGTCGCCGTGCGCCGCTCGATCGGCATGGTCTTCCAGAAGCCCAACCCGTTCCCCACGATGTCGATCTTCGACAACGTGGCCGCGGGAGTGCGCCTCAGCGGCAAGCGCAGCAACGATCTCAAGGGCGTCGTTGAGCGTTCGCTGCGCGGGGCAGGGCTGTGGGAGGAGGTCAAGGACCGCCTCGATTCCCCGGGACTCGGACTATCCGGTGGTCAGCAGCAGCGCCTGTGCATCGCGCGAACGATCGCCGTTCAGCCCGAGGTCATCATCATGGATGAGCCCTGCTCGGCGCTGGACCCGGTGGCCACGCTCCGGGTGGAGGAGCTGATCTCCGAGCTCAAGCGCCGCTACACCATCATCCTGGTCACCCACAACATGCAGCAGGCAGCCCGGATCGCGGACAAGACGGCGTTCATGCTCACCGGAGAGATGGTCGAGTTCGCCGATACCGAGAAGATCTTCACCAACCCCGACGACGAGCGGACCGAGGACTACGTGACCGGGAAGTTCGGCTGAGGTGCCCGAGCGGCGCGGTAGTCGCCGGCACTTCCAAGAGGAGCTGGCCAAGCTGGAGATGCAGGCCCTCGGAGGCCTGGACCTGGTGGCGGAGGCCCTGAACCGAGCGCTGGAGACCGTCGCGCAGCGCGACATCGAGTTGGCGGGCATGGTGATCGCCGACGACGACCGCGTGGACGGCCGCTATCTCGAGGTGCATCAGGGGATCCTCTCGCTGCTGGCGCTGCAGGCGCCGGTGGCCGGAGACCTGCGGCTGGTGGCCGCGCTGCTGCATGTGATCAAGCACGTCGAGCGGATGGGCGACCAGTGCGTGAACATGGCCAAGATGGTCCCGCTGGCCGGCCACGAGCCGCCCGACGACGTGGAGATGCTGGCCAACATCGCCCGCATGGGCGAGTTGGCGGGCTCACTGGTGGTGCAGGCCAAGCAGTCCTTCGAGCGCCGCGACGCCGCCCTGGCTCAGGACCTCGTGCGCCAAGACGACGAGATCGACCGGCTGAACCGGCGCTGCTTCAATCGTGCGCTGGACATCGGCGACGACGCCGACACCCGCGAGTGGGCGATGCACATGATCCTCGTGGCCCGCTGCCTGGAGCGCGTCGGCGACAACGCCGTGGACATCGGCGAGCAGACGGCCTTCGTGGTCACCGGCCTTTTTCGGGAGTTCGAGGATGCCTCCCACCCCGAGCCGGCCCGCGGCGGGAGCTGACTTGGCCACAGTGTCCGACCAGCCCGACCAGCAGGGGTTCTTCGGCTCGCTGGCCGAGGCGGGCCGCAACGCCGAGGCCGCCACCGCCCTGCTGGACCGGCTGATGCGCGAGTGGCCCGACACCAGCGTGTCGCGGGCCCAGCTCAAGGCCCTCGAGGAGGAGGGCGACCGCATCACCCGCGACATCCTCCACGGCCTGCACTCGACGCGGGTGACCCCGATCGAACGAGAGGACATCCACTCGCTGGCGGCCGCGCTGGACGACGTCGTGGATCTGACCGAGGAGACCGCCGACGTGCTCGGCCTCTACAGCATCGAGGCGCCGATGGAGCAGGCCGTGCAGCTGACCGCGGTGCTGCGCGACGCCGGCAGCTCCATGAGCTCGGCGCTCATTGAGCTGGAGGACATGCCGGCCATGGGCCCCCACCTGGCCGAGGTCGATCGGCTCGAGGACGAAGGGGACAGGATCAGCCGCGAGGCGCTGGTGGCGCTGTTCGCCGGGGGGATCGACCCGATGGTCGTAATCAGGTGGAAGGACATCTTCGAGCGCCTGGAGCAGGCCATCGACGCGTGCGAGCGCGTGGCCCACGTGCTCGAGGGCATCGCCGTCAAACAGGGATCCCCATGACGGACCCGGCATCCCTGCCGGGGTTCGTAGACAGCCCCATGACGAACCCGGCATCCCTGCCGGGCTCGTAGGCCTAGGATTCTTGCGGGCATCCTCGCCGTGACCTTCGGCTGCATCGACATCGGCAGCAACACCACGCGCCTGCTGGTGGCGGAGCTAGACGGCGGTCGCCTGCGCGAGATCCTGAACCGGCGGGTGTTCACCTGCATCGGTGCCAGCGCCTCGGCCTCGGGCGAGATTCCGCCGGAGAAGGTGGCCGAGACGAGCACGGTGACCAGAGCGCTGACGGCCGAGGCACGCGGGCTCGGCGCTTCGCAGATCGGGATCGTGGGCACGGCCGCGATCCGCCAGGCCCCCAACCGGGAGGAGCTGGAGCGAGCGGTGCGCGCGGCCACCGGCTTGCGCCTGCGCGTGCTCAGCGGGACGGAGGAGGCCGAACTGAGCTTTGCCGGCGCATGCCACGCCCTGGAGCACGCACCCGGCCGCCTCGCGGTGGTCGACGTAGGGGGTGGCTCGACCGAGATCGCCGTGGGGCACGCGCACCGAGCGCCGGAGTGGTCGCAGTCGCTGCGCATGGGGTCGAGCCTGTTGTGCGAGCGCCACCTGCGCTCGGATCCCCCCACGGCAGGAGAGATCGATGCCGCCTGCGCCGAGGTCGACGAGCTGCTCGCGGGCGTCGACTCCCCGGCAGCGGACTCCGCCGTGGCGGTGGGCGGGACGGCGACCTCGCTCACCGGGCTCGTCGGCGAGCGCCTGACCAAGGAGAGCCTGAAGTCCGGGCTGGCGAGGCTGTGCGCGCTGTCGGCACAGGAGACGGCGGTAGAGCTCGGGCTTCCTCTCGAACGCGCCCGGCTGCTGCCCGCCGGGATCGCGGTCCTGGCCGGGATCGCGGCGTGGTTGGGCTGCGCGTTGCAGATCGTCCGCGGCGGGGTGCGCGAGGGCACCGTGCTGCAGATGGCCGGGAGAGGCGCCTGATGGCCAAGGCCCGTCCCATTCCCGGCCTGGCGCCGGATGTCCGCTTCGGCGACGCGGCGGCGACGACGGTTAGCACCCGCGCCGGTGAGGTGCTCGAGTTCGCCGACGCCGCCCTGGATCTGTCGGACATCGAGGGCGTGCACGCCATGCGGGTGGCCACACGGCGCCTACGCGCCGCGCTCGAGGTCTTCGCCCCCTGCTTCCCCGCCAAGGAGCACGCCACGTTGCTTGATGAGGTCAAGGTCCTGGCCGACGCCCTCGGAGAGCGACGCGATCCCGACGTGGCCATCGAGGAGCTTGCGCAGGTGGCCGCGGCGCTGGCGCTGCCCGACCGCCCGGGGGTGGCCGGCCTGGTGGCCGAGCTGCGCACCGAGCAGGAGGCCGCCCACCGGACGGTGGAGGCGGCGGTGGCGCACATCCGGGAGGCCCGGCTGGGCCAGCGCCTGCAGACGCTGGCCCAGGAGGCGAGGGCGTGAAGGCACGCAAGGTCAAGGGCCTGGACCCCGACGGCTCCTTCGCCGGCAACGCGCGCCGCATCGCGGGGGTGCGCCTGGCCGAGCTGTGCGACCTCGCACCCAGGGCGCTCGACCCGGCCAAGCCCAAGAAGCTGCACGACATGCGGATCGCCGCCAAGCTGCTGCGCTACGTGCTGGAGATCTCCCGTCCCGCGCTGGGACCGGGGGCGGGCGACGGCGTGCGCACCGCCAAGGCCCTGGCCCTGCACCTGGCGGCTCGGCGCGAGGTCCTGTTCGCCCGATTCACCCGCGAGTGGGCCCGGCTGGAGGCCCGCGACTTCCCAGCCGCGCTGCTGACGTCGATCAGCGAGCCAAAGCCAGCGACGACAACTCCGACGGCCCCAGCAGAATCTTGAGCTCACCGCGGTCCTCCCCCGCCACCCCGCCCTTCTGCATCCGCACCTGGGCGCCCGTGAGCCGCTTCACGACCAGGGAGAGG
>JBPCNQ010000221.1:0-7637 GCA_051001095.1 Thermoleophilaceae bacterium | reverse complement strand
TGGACGGTGTTGCGTCGCAGCGCGTCGATGGCGCGGTGGTGCACGATTCCCAGCACCCACGTCCGCACGCTGCCGCGGTCGGACTGGTAGCGCAGCCGGCTGCGCCAAACCGACGCGAAAGCCTCCTCCGACACCTCCTCGGCGACGGTCCGATTGCCGACCATCCGGTAGGCCAGGGAGAAGGCGGGACCGCAATGGCGGTCATAGAAGAGCTCGAAGGCCCGCGGATCTCCCTCCTGCACGAGGTGCATGATCTCCTCGTCGGCGAGGTTGGAGAGGTCTTGGGTCGGCGTCACGCGTAGGTGCTTCGCAGGCCGAGGCGGCGTCGGATCAGGTCCCGGCGACGTGGCGCGTTGCGGCTCGCCTTCTCCCGGCTCGGTCAAGGGCTCATCCGGCCACGGAGATCGGAGGAGACCTCCTTCAGGCCGTGCTGGAACGACCGCAGCGGCCCACTGCCCCGGTTTCGGCGACGCTGGCGTGCGCTGAGCACCACGAGGCCGCCCGCGGCCACGCCCCCCGCAACCACGGCGGCCACCGTCGGGCCCCAGTTGCGCGGGTCGCGCATGGTCGAGAGCTCCCAGTCGGCCAGCTCGCCCACGGCCAGGTCGGTGATCTCCGACAAGCCCCGCTGGAGGCGGTCGCTCAGCGCCTCCGAGGGCTCGATGGGCACCAGCGCGGAGCGCAGCAGCGCCTCGACATCTCCTATGTCAGCCATTGCCGGCCTCCCCCAGCTCCTGCTCGAGCTGTTTGATCGCCCTGTGGATCAGCACCTTCGTGGCCCCTTCGGACCGATCCAGCGCCCGCGCGATCTCGCGGTTGTCCATGCCCAGCGCAAAGCGCATGATCAGCGCCTCCCGGTGGTCATCGGGAAGGTTCGACACGCCGGCCAGCACGTCCTTGAGCTCCTGCCTGCCCTCCACCAGCGCCTCGGTGTCGTGGGGCGCCGAGACCACGGCCGCGTCCTCGAGCGGGGTCTGGGGCTTGCGGGAGCGGTCGCGGTAGTAGTTCGCCGCCAGGTTGTGGGCGATCCGGATGAGCCAGGGCCGCAGTGGGCGGCCATCGGACTCGCGCTGCGCCCGTTCGAAGTGGCGGTAGGCCTGCAGGAATGTCTGTTCGGTGAGGTCCTCGGCATCGTGATGGTTTCCGACGCGGTAATAGGAATAGGAGTACACGTCGCGGAGATGAGCGCGATAAAGCTCTGGGAAGTCGCCGTCCAGGCGACGCTTGTCGGCGCTCTCGATCACTCACGGCGGAGCCTACGCCGCCCGCCGATCCGGCGGTGGTGGAGTGAGGTGGTGGAGTGAGAGCTGCTCGGCCCCGGGTTGCGCCACGCCTCAGCTACCCACGATCGTGACGGCCGTTACGCTCCGCACATGGTCTACGTCAAGCGGAGCATCAACGGCGCGCTGGCCGGCGCCGTGGGAGCGGCGGTGTGGGCCGCACAGCAGCCCGCGGACAAGCGCGTCTTTCGCAGCGGCTACGACGATGTCGAGCTGCTGGGCAAGGCGGTCACCCGCGGCGACGCCTGGCCGGCGGCCGGGGTAGCGCTGCATCTGGGCAACGGCGCCACCTTCGGTGCGCTCTACGGGCAGCTGCGCCCGTTCCTGCCCGGTCCCCTGGTGGCGCGGGCGGTCACGGCGGCGATGATCGAGCACCTGTCCCTCTGGCCCCTCGGCCAGCTGGTCGACCGCTATCACCCCGCGCGCAAGGAGCTGACCCCCCTGGGCAACAACGCCCGGGCCTTCGCCCAAGCGACCTGGCGGCACCTGGTCTTCGGCCTGGTCATGGGCGAGATCGAGCGCCGGCTGAATCCCGAGGGCATGTACGAGCCGCCGGAGGTCCCGGTATCCTCGAACGGCCACGGAGACATCGAGCTGGCGGTGGGCGCGGCATAGGATGGTGTCCCCGGTGCCGGAGTAGCTCAGTTGGTAGAGCACCCGCCTTGTAAGCGGACGGTCGCCGGTTCGAGTCCGGCCTCCGGCTTGCCTTCAGTAATAGTGGCGGCGGCCTCCGACGGCACGTCCCATCGTGCCGAGAATCTCCAGGATCACACCGACCACGATCAAGATGATGCCGATGCCCCAAAGGACGCTGAGGCTGTGAACAAGGGCAGCGATTATAAGCAGGATGATGCCCAAAACGATCATCGGAGGCTCCTAACTAGACAGTGGACAAGGCACCCCATTGTTGCTCTCTATCTTTTCGTCTTTTCGGGGATGAGCAGGGGGTACCCTGCGGGGTAGGCTGGCAAACCGAAGTCCACGAGCCCTCAGGCTGGAACCGCCCGGGAGTCGAGGTGCGAGCCGACCTTGCGCTTAACCCGCTGAAGGGCGTTGTCCACGGTCTTTGTGTCGCAATCCAGTCGCTCGCCGACCACCTCGTAGGAGTAGCCGTCCAGGTATAGGGAAAGGACGGCGCTCTCGAGCTCGGAAAGGACGCTCGACAGGCAGGTCACCAGGCTCTTGAGCTCCTCGGTGGAGATCACCTGGTTGACCGGATCGTGGACCGTCGGGCCGGGAAGCAGCTCATCGAGGGTCGGCTCGCCATCGCCCGCCGAGGACGCCGGCGTCTGGGAGAAGGAGACGTACTCGTTCAGCGGCGTGTGCTTGTTGCGGGTCGAGGTCTTCACCGCCGTGATGATCTGGCGGGTGATGCACAGCTCCGCGAAGTTCCGGAAGCTGGACTCGCGGTCCGAGCGGTAGTCGCGGATCGCCTTGTACAGCCCGACGAGGCCCTCCTGGATGAGGTCGTCGGCGTCGCCGCCGATCAGGAAGTACGAGCTGGCCTTGAGCCGGACGAAGCCGTGGTAGCGCTTCAGTATCCGGTTGTAGGCATCGGGGCGTCCCTGCTTGGCGAGGGCGATCAGGTAAGTGTCCTCTAGCTCCAGCTGAGCTTGAGGCCTAGAAGCAGCTCCAGCGGTAGCGGTGCTTACGGGTGCTGAACGGCTGAGTCCGGCCACGATGCTCCCTCCGGGCCTCCCCTGGACCAGATCCTGCATAGCGCAGAACTTGCCCGTAGGTAGAGCCTTGAAAGCTCGGTGACGCGTTACCTCCCCTGGCGCCGCGATCACGCCGGGTGGTTCGGCCTCGACCCTTGGTCTAAACCTCCACTCCAGCCTTATATGGGGCGAGTATCTGGGAGTTCTGCCCCCCTGTCAAGCGGTCAAGCGCGGAACTGCAAGATTCCGTACATGAGCGCCGCTGCGGCTGTGCTCACGTTCAACGATTCGAGCTTCCCGCGCTGGGGCAGCGCGACGAGCTGATCACACGCCGCCGCTACACGGGGTCGCAGGCCCTTTCCCTCCGAGCCCATCACCACGACCACGCGCCCGCGGTAGTCCGGCTGGGCGTAGGACACCGACCCCGGACCCGCCGCGGCGCCGTAGACCCAGGCGCCGCGCTCCTTCGCCGCCGCGAGCCAGTCCGCCACGTTGCGTACCCGGGCCACCGGCAGGTGCTCGACGGCGCCGGCCGAGGCCTTGGCCGCAGCCGCGGTCACCTCCGCCGACCGGCGCTCGCCTATCACGACTCCTGCCGCGCCAACCGATTCGGCCACCCGGCAGACGGCGCCGAGGTTGTGGGGGTCCTGAACCTCGTCGAGGACCATGACCAGGGCATCGGCCGCCTCCAGAAGCCCGTCCACGTCCGCGTAGGGGTAGGCCTCCACCTCCGCGCAGATCCCCTGGTGCTCGGCCGACCCCGCCCGCTCCGCGATCTCGGCGGCGCCGACCACCTCGATGCCGGCCGCGGCGGCCAGCCAGCCCTCGGAGCGTCGCGCAGCCTCGGTGGCCCACACGCGCTTGACCCGGCGGCGTCCCCGAAGCGCCTCTCGCACCGGGTTGCGGCCGTAGAGGATCAAGCCCCGCGCACCAGCTGTGCGCCGTCGGGCGTGTCGCGGACCACCCAGCCCCGGGCCGCCAGCTCGTCGCGCAGCAGGTCTGCCCGCGCGTAGTCACGCTCGGCGCGGGCGTGCTCGCGCTCGGCAAGCAGCCGCTCGGCGTCGGCGCCCGGCCCCTTGCCCCGCTCGGGCTCGAGCAGGTTCTCCAGGCCGAGGGAGCGCAGCATCTCGGTCAGGCGTCCCGGGCCCATCCGCTCGCCGGCGTCCAGTCGCCGGTTGGCCTCGGCCACCCACTCGAACAGTGCGGATCGCGCCGCGGGAGTGTTGAAGTCGTCGGCCAGGTGGTCGAAGAACCGCTCGGCGTAGGGCTCGAGCCCAGCGGGGGCCCCCGCGCCGGGGTCCAGGCGCCGGCCCAGCTCGCGCAGCCGGTCCACCGACCGCGCGGCCTCGGCCAGCGCGTCCGCCGAATAGCCGATCGGCTGGCGGTAGTGGCCCGAGGTGAAGTAGGCGACCAGGGCGTCGCGGCCGTACTCGTCCAGGGCAACGTGAAGCAGGTGGATGTTGCCCACCGACTTGGCCATCTTCTCCTCGCCCAACCGGACCATGCCGTTGTGCATCCAGATCCGGGCCAGCGGCTCGCCCCGCGCCGCCTCGGTCTGGGCGATCTCGTTCTCGTGGTGGGGGAAGACCAGGTCCGAGCCTCCCCCGTGGATCTCGAAGTCGGTGCCCAGGGTTCCTTCGGCCATGGCCGAGCACTCGATGTGCCAGCCCGGCCGTCCCTCGCCCCACGGCGCGGCCCACGAGGTGTCCTCGCCTTTTTTGTGCGCCTTCCAGAGGGCGAAGTCGTGCGGGCTCTCCTTGAGCGGGGCGGCATCGTCGGCCTCGCCCTGACGGATCTCGGTCGCGGGACGGTTGGACAGCTTGCCGTACCCGGGGAAGGAGTCCACCCGGAAGTAGACGTCGCCACCGGCCTCGTAGGCGTGGCCGCCGGCGATCAGGTCGGCGACCAGGTCGACGATCGGCCCGATGGTGTCCGCCGCCCTCGGCTCGTGGTCGGGTCGCCCCAGACCCAGGCGCGAGGTGTCGGCCACGTAGTGCTCGGTCATCTCCGCGGCGAGCTTCTCGCTGGCCACGCCCGCCGCCCGCGCGGCGTCGTAGATCTTGTCGTTCACGTCGGTGACGTTCTCGACCAGGGTGACCTTCTGGCCCTCGTGCTCGAGGAAGCGCTTGAGCAGGGCGAACACCACGAAGGGGCGTGCGTTGCCCACATGCACCCGCGCGTACACGGTGGGGCCGCAGACGTAGATCCCCACCTTTCCCGGCTCGCGCGGCTCCAGCGCCCGGGCCTCGCCGGACAGCGTGTCCTGGATGCGGATCGGGCGCATCAGGCGACCGGGGGCCGGCGGTCTGCCCACGGCCGCTCGGCTTCGATCTGCGCGGCCAGGGGGAGCAGCGTGGGTCCGTCGCCCGGTTCGACCAGCTCCCGCGACGACTCGTCACCGCAGGGAATCGAGTCCGCTTGCGAAGCGGTGGCGGCAAAGTCCAGCTCGATCGGGTCCACTACTCGGCCTCCTCCACCGTGGCCACCGCCATCGCCGCCATCCCCTCGCCGCGACCCACGAAGCCCATGCCCTCGTTGGTAGTGAACTTGATGCTGATCGCCGCGGCATCCACGCCCAGCGCCGCCGCCAGGCGTTCGCGCATCGCGTCGCGGTGGGGGGAGAGCCTCGGGGCATCGGCGATCACGCTGGCGTCCACGTGCACGGGCACGGTGCCGGCGAGGCGCAGCATCCGTCCCACCTCCTCCAGCAACGCGATCGAGTCGGCGTCGCGCCAGCGCTCGTCGGTGTCGGGGAAGTGCTGGCCGATGTCGCCCAGGCCCGCGGCGCCCAGCAGGGCATCGATCGCGGCATGGGTGAGTACGTCGGCGTCGGAGTGGCCGGTCAGACCGCGGGGCGCCCCCGCAATCTGCACGCCGCCCAGTACGAGCTTGCGCCCGGCGTCCAGACGATGCGAGTCATAGCCGATGCCGGTGCGGGTGCTCATCCCAGCGGCTCCAGCCTGCGCCGGCGGTTCTCGAACACCGCGACCTCGGGGACACCCAGCGTCCGCAGAAGGCTCACGGCCTCCTCGTACCCGTGCCCGAGGTCCTCGGGCACGTGGGCGTCGCTGGAGAGGGCGACCGGCTTGCCCAGGTCCAGGCACATGCGCAGGAACTCCGGCGCAGGGTAGATCTCTCCCACGGGCTTGCGCAGCCCCGCGGTGGACACTTCGATCGCCAGGTCGGCTTGCTCGATCCCGGGCATGGCCAGCTCGTAGTAGCGGCGCAGGTCGCCCTCGGGCCGGGGAGCGGCGCCCCCCCACACCTTGACAAGGTCGGGATGGGCCAGGATGTCGAACAGACCGCTCGCCGCGGCGTGACCAAGCGTCTCGAAGTAGCGCGTCCACACCTCGTCGGGACCGCGTGACTCCCAGATGTCCCACGCCGGGTCGCGCATGTCCACGGCGTCGTCGGCCAGGAAGTGGACCGAGCCCACCACGTAATCCCACTCGCGGGCGTCGAGCAGGGCGGCCATCTGCTCCTCGCGACCGGGCACCAGGTCGGCCTCGATCCCGAGCTTTAAGTCGGTGCCGCGCACGAAGGCGCAGTACTCGTCGATGTCGTCGGTGGCGTTTGCCTTCCACCACGGGTGCTGCCAGACGCCCAAGCCGGCGGTGAAGCGGTGCACGTGCTCGGAGACCCCGAGCTCCGCGATGCCGCGCTGGACGGCGGCGGCACGGTAGCGCTCCGCGTTCTCGGGGGTGAAGTAGCGCGCGGCCGTGGCCTCGTGCTCGTCGGGGCGCAGGTGCACGTGGTAGTCGGTCAGCATGGCTCCCGCAGGACGGCCTCGGCCATGCGCAGGTCAAGGGAAGTGGTCACCTTGAAGTTCTCCACCCTGGACTCGACCACTTCGATGCTGTCGCCGGCGGCCTCCACCAGCGACGCATCGTCGGTCGCCGCGGCCAGCGTGGCGGGATCGGCCTCCAGGGCGCGGCGCAGGCTATCGGCCCGGAAGGCCTGGGGAGTCTGGACGGCCCACAGGGAGCCACGATCCAGCGTGCTGACCACGCGCCCGGATGCGTCGGCCTGCTTGATCGTGTCGGTCACCGGCGCCGCGGCGATCGCACCGTGCACGCCGTCGACCAGTGCGTCCACGCAGCGCTGCACCAGCTCCAAGGTGACCAGGGGACGAGCAGCGTCGTGGACGACGAACACCGAGGCCTCGGGCGCGGCGGCCACAGCATTGCGAACCGACTCCGACCGCGAGACGCCTCCGGGCACGCGATCGGGTCCATCGTGTGCCTCGCCCTCCGGCACGGCCACCACGACCCGGTCGCACGCCTGCGCGAGCACGTCCAGGCTCCACTCCAGCATCGGTCGGCCAGCCAGCCCGACGAACGCCTTGGGCCGCTGGGTGCCAAGGCGCTCGCCGCTCCCACCCGCGGCAACTATCGCCACGAGGGACATGTGACGGGACTCAGGCCGTAGCCGCTGCGGCCGCCCGGCCGCTGTGGGCGTCCTCGATGATCGAGTCGAGGTGGTCCTCGGCGTCGTCCTCCTCCATCTCGAGCGCGTACATCAGCTCTGAGGCCAGAATCTTCTTCGAGCGGGTGTACATCTGCTTCTCGCCCGTGGAGAGCCCCTTCTCGGACTCCCGAATAGCGAGGTTGCGGACCACCTCGGCCAGCTCGTACACGTCCCCCGTCTTGATCTTCTCCCGGTTGTGCTTGAAGCGCCGGTTCCAGTTCTTGGGCATCTC
>JBPCNQ010000220.1:0-9287 GCA_051001095.1 Thermoleophilaceae bacterium | reverse complement strand
CGAGTCGCCGCCGTTGGGGCTGAACATTCGAGTTCCCGCACCTTGTACCAGGTATGCGGGCACAACCCGAGAAGATTCACCCCGACGCGGTCAGCCGGAACGCTGGTGCCGGTCCACCGCGGCGTCTCACCCGAGCACCTGGCCGTCTATCTCGACGAGTACACCTTCCGCCACAACCGGCGCGGCACCCCGATGGCGGCTTCCAGACGCTCCTTGGGCTCGGGCTCGCACACGACCCGGTCACCTACCGCCAGATCATCGACCGCGCAGCCTGATCGGCCACTTGGAGCTAACCCGCTACGCAGTTCTCGGGTGTGCCCGCATACCTGGTACAAGGTGCGGGAACTCGAATGTTCAGCCCCAACGGCGGCGACTCGCCCGATCGGTCGCGCCGCGCTCGCACGGCACTACACTTTCTGAAGCGATGGTTCCCCCCGCCCTCGACACGCGTCCCTGCGGCGGGAAGTACGGCGACATCGTCCAGGCCATCGGCCACACGCCGCTGGTCGAGCTCAAGCGCCTGAGCCCCAGGCCGGGCGTCCGGGTCTACGCGAAGATGGAGTCCTACAACCCCACGGGCTCGGTCAAGGACCGCGTGGCCCGCGCGATGATCGAGGACGCCGAGGAGAAGGGCGCGATCGCCCCGGGCCAGACGATCCTCGAGCCCACCTCGGGCAACACCGGCATCTCGCTGGCCATGATCTGCTCACGCAAGGGCTATCCGCTCAAGGTGGTGATGCCCGACAACGTGACCGAGGAGCGCACCCAGCTGCTGACGATGTACGGCGCCGAGATCGTCTACTCACCGGGTGGCCAGGGCTCCAACGGCGCGGTGGCCAAGGCCGTGGAGATGGCCGAGTCGGACTCCCGGTACTACATGCCCTACCAGTACGGCAACCCGGCCAACCCCGAGGCCCACTACAACGGCACAGCGGTCGAGATCCTGGAGGAGCTGGACGAGGTGACCGCGTTCGTGGCGGGCTTGGGCACGGGCGGCACGCTGATGGGCAACGGTCGCCGGCTCAAGGAGCACGACCCCGACACCAAGGTGATCGCCGCCGAGCCGCTTCAGGGCGAGCTCGTGCAGGGCCTGCGGTCGCTGGAGGACGGCTTCATTCCCCCGATCATCGACCTGTCGCTCCTGGACCGCAAGATCTTCGTGTCCAACCGCGACTCGGTGATCTGGACGAAGAAGCTGCTCAAGGAGGAAGGCCTGTTCGTCGGCGTCTCCTCGGGAGCCATAGCCGCGATCGCCGCGCGCGTGGCCGGGGAGCTGGACGAGGGAAACGTGGTCTTCGTCGTCTGCGACGACGGCTGGAAGTACCTGAGCTCGGGCGTCTACTCGCGCTCGATGGACGAGCTCGAGGCCGACGGCACGCTCGAGCGCGCGTCGTTCTGGTGAGCCTCGTCTAGGCCCTCCTGGGGCGCCGAGCCGGTGTTCAGGCTGACGGTCTTCTCGTCCTCGCCCGCGAGGGTGGCGGTCTCATCCTCGGAGGGCGGGGTGCCCTCCTCGTGGCCGAAGGCCTCGGGCATGTAGTCCTCGTCCGTCCCGGGCTTGAGATCGTCGTCGTCCTCTTCGTCCTTCTCGTCGAGGTCCAGCTCGTCCTCGTCGTCGCTCGCCGCTCCCGAGAAGGAGTCCCGCATCTCGCGGAAGCCCTTCCCGAGCGAGCGGGCCGCCTCGGGGAGCTTGGTCGGGCCGAGGACGATGAGCGCGATCACGGCGATGACCGCGATCTCCATTGGGGAAGGACCTATACCCATCGACTTCAGGCTAGCGAGGAGATTGGACGAGAGGTTGGCATCGGCCCGTTCCTTCGGCACGGGGTGCGGTGTGGATCATCGGAGGCCACGCCCGCTCGCGTACTCTCGGAGCATGAGGCTGAGCCGCGCCCAGTGGAACGCCATGGTGGACCACGCGCGCGTAGATGCCCCCCACGAGTGCTGCGGCCTGCTGTGGGGCAAGGACGGCACGATCGGCGAGGTGGAGCGGGCCGAGAACAAGCGCCACTCGCCCTACGGGTTCGAGCTGACCTTCGAGACCCTGAGCAAGGCCAACGACCTGGATGACGAGGGGTACGAGATCGGCATCTACCACTCCCACCCGCGCAGCCCGGCCGAGCCGTCGCAGACAGACATCAACCTGGCCCAGTACCCCCACTGGACGTGGCTGATCGTGTCGCTCGAGAAGGAGGAGGGCGAGATCCGCGCGTGGCGGATCGCCGACGGCACGGTGTCCGAGGAGCCGATCGAGGTCTCATGACCGCCGAGTCACACGCCCAGCCGCTGGTCTGCCCCTCGTGCGGGCTCCGCCACCGGGCCGCGGAGCGCTTCTGCTCGGCCTGTGCGATGCCGCTCACCCACGCGGAGGTTCCCTCGGACGGCGACCGGGTCACCGCGGCCCGGCAGAAGGCCCGCAAGATCGATCCGCGCTACGCCGAGGGGGAGCTGGTGCGCGTGGCCGGCGGCCGCCACCAGGCCGAGGCCGAGATGATCCAGGGGATGCTGCTGGAGGAGGGGGTGCCGAGCATCCTGCGGCGCAGCCCAGGGTTCGACGTGCCCGACTTCCTGGCCGCCGGCCCGCGCGACGTGATCGTGCCCCTCGGGGGCTACGAGGCGGCCCGTGACGTCCTGCTGCAGGCCGATCTGGCCCCGCGAGAGGGGCCGGCCCCGCAGCTGGGGGCCGGCACCGCCCATGCGGTGCGCCTGACCGCGGCCATCGCCGGCGGCGCCGGCCTCGCCACGCTCGCCGCCTGGTGGCTGAGCGAGCTCGGCGCCTGACCGAGAGTCGTTAGGGTCCGGCCATGGACTTCACTCCATCCGACCGGGTCGCAGGACTGAGGGAGCGGGTCCGCTCCTTCATCGACGACCACGTGCTGCCGGTGGAGGCCGAGGCCCTCGCGGCGCTGGACTCCGACGTGCGTCCGGGCCTGGCCTATCCGGAGATCCTGGTGGAGCTGCGCGACCACGCGAAGGCCGAAGGGCTGTGGAACCTCTTCCTCCCGGACGAGGAGCACGGTCCCGGCCTGACCAACTGGGAGTACGGGATGCTCTGCGAGGACATGGGGCGCTCGCCCTACTTCGCGCCGATGGTCTTCAACTGCGGCGCGCCGGACACCGGCAACATGGAGATCCTGGCCGAGTACGGCACGCCCGGGCAGAAGGAGCGCTGGCTAGAGCCGCTGCTGGACGGCCACTCGCGGTCCTGCTTCTCCATGACCGAGCCCGAGACAGCCGGCTCGGACCCCACGGGCCTGGCCGCGCACGCCGAGCTCGACGCCGGTGAGTGGGTGATCAACGGCCACAAGTGGTTCACCTCGGGCTACAACGGGGCGGATGTGGCCATCGCCATGGTCATCACCGATCCCGACGCGGCACCGCACAAGCGGGCGAGCATGATCCTGGTGCCCATCGACACGCCGGGCTTCACAGGCGTGCGGCCGGTTCCGGTGATGGGCCACTCCGCCGGCCCGGGGCACTGGGAGGTGACCTATGAGGACGCGCGGGTGCCCGAGGCAAACGTGCTCGGGCCGCGTGGCGAGGGGTTCAGCATCGCCCAGGCCCGGCTGGGCCCGGGACGCATCCACCACTGCATGCGCGCGATCGGCTCGGCCGAGCGCGCCTTCGAGCTGATGTGCGAGCGCGCCCACGAGCGCGAGGCCTTCGGCGGCAAGCTGGCCGACAAGCAGTTCATTCAGGACTTCGTGGCCAAGTCCCGGATGGAGATCGACTCCGCGCGCTTGATGGTGCTCCACGCGGCCTGGAAGATGGACACCGAGGGCAAGCGCGCCGCGCGCCAGGACATCTCGATGATCAAGGTGATCGCCGCGCAGATGCACCAGGACGTGCTGGACCGGGCCATGCAGGTGCACGGCGCGCTGGGCATGTCCGACGACACGCCCCTGGCCGGGCTGTGGCGCCAGGGCCGCTGGCTGCGGATCGCCGACGGTCCGGACGAGGTGCACAAGATGGTGATCGCCACGCGCGAGCTCAACCGCTTCAAGCCGCGCGAAGCCCGTGAGGCGCAGCCGGACGCCGTCCGGCAAGCACGGCACCGAGGGGGTCCCGGAGGAGCGCAGCCGGACACCGTCCGGCGCGCACCGCACCGACGGAGTCCCGCGGGGGTCTGAGATGGAGGCTTCGACCGCATCGTCGGCTTCCGGGCTGACCGACGAGCAGCAGGACTTCGTGGCCGCGATCCGGGACTTCGCAGCGCGCGAGAGCTGGGACGTGCCCGAGGATGACCATCACTCCGAGGACATAGCCAGGAAGATGGCCGAGCTGGGCTGGTACGGGCTCCAGGTCCCCGAGGCCTACGGGGGCTCGGACGGCTCGTTCCTGGACGCGTGCCTGTTCCTGGAGGAGACCGCCCGCGGCCAGATCCCGATCGGGGCCTACGGGGTCACGCTGATCGTGGTCGGGGCGCTCAACCGCTTCGGCACCGAGCGGCAGAAGAGCGAGCTGCTTCACCGCGCGTCGCGGGGTGGCACGCTGGCCATCGCGATGTCCGAGCCGGACTCCGGCTCGGACGTGGCGTCGCTGAAGTGCAAGGCCCGCCTGGAGGAAGGCGAGTGGGTTCTGTCCGGCGCCAAGATGTGGTGCTCCTACGCCCACAAGGCCAGCCACACGCTGATCGTCTGCCGCACCGGGGAGGGCTCGGAGCGCCATGAGGGGCTGTCGATGGTGTTCGTGCCCCACGACGCCGACGGCTTCACGATCACGCCAATCGACACCATGGGCGGCCGCGAGACCAACGAGCTGCACCTTGACGACGTTCGCGTGCCCGAGGACGCCCTGCTGGGCGCCGAGGGCAGCGGCTGGATCCAGCTCATGGCCGGCCTGAACTACGAGCGCACGATCCTGGCCGCCACCTCGCTCGGGCTGGCCCAGAGGGCGTTCGACGACACGCTTGCCTACGTCAAGGAGCGCAAGCAGTTCGGGCGCCCGGTGGGTAGCTTCCAGGTCCTCCAGCACCGCCTGGCCGACCTGGCCACCGAGCTGGCCCAGGTGCGCCTACTGGTTCGCTGGGTGGCGCGCCTGACCGACGAGGACCCGACGCGGATGCTGCCCCAGGAGGCGTCGATGGCCAAGCTCGCGGCCACCGAGCTGGCCAAGAAGACCGCCCTGGAGGCCGTTCAGATGGCCGGCGGCTACGGCTACGCGAAGGAGTACCCGATGGAGGGTCACCTGCGCTCGGCGGTGGTCACCACCATCTACGGCGGCACGTCGGAGATCCAGCGCAACATCATCGCGAAGACGCTGGGCCTCTAGAGCTAACCTCCGCGTATGGGGATGGGGGTCAGGCCGGAGGACCCGAAGATCGATGAGGGCCGGGTGGGGCCCGCCGGTGACGTCGTGGCCGAGGACTCACCATCGACTTCGGGAGGGCGAAGCCGGCTGGGTAGCGCCCGCGACGCCATGCTCGCGGTCACCCGTCTGCTCTCCGCCCGCGGTGACCAGGACCCGCCCGGCGCCGTCCGGGAGCGGCTGGTGGCCGAGGCGCGCGCCTTCTTCGGAGTGAAGCGAGCCGTGTTGCTGTCCGAGAGCGCCGACGGCAGCCTCACCGTGCTGGCTGCGAGCCCGGCGACCCGGCTGCCGCCCGGCCGGATCACCACGGCTGAGTTCTCGCTGTTGCGCGATCCTGTCGAGAGCGACGAGGTGGCGTTCGCATCGGGTGAGGAGGCGGCGCGGCTTGACTCGGCGCTGGGAGCGCCGCAGCAACCGGCTCGAAGCGTGCTGGTGCTGCCGATGCGGATCGAAGGGGACCGGGCCCACGCGCTGGTGCTGGCCGACGAGGAGGGCCGCAGCTTCGCCGAAGAGGAGATCGAGGCGGCGAGCGCGTTCGCGGCGGCCGCATCGGTGAGCCTCGCCCAGCTGCGGATGGCAGGCGAGCGAGCGGCCCAGATCGCCCAGCAGGCCGCGCTGGCCCGCGCGGCCAAGTCGCTCAACGAGAGCCTGGACCTCAACCGCGTGCTGGTGCGGATCTGTCACGAGGCCGCCGGCATCCTGAACGGCGACAACGCGGTGGTCTACCGCGGCAACGGGATCGAAGGGGTGGTGGTGGAGGCCACCTTCGGCATGCCTCCCGAGGCGATCGGCTACTGGATGGAGCCCGGCGGCGGCCTGGCCGGGAAGGTGGCCCAGCAGGACCGCTCCCTGCTGACCAACGACTATCAGGGGCTGCCCATGCAAGCGGCGTCGGCGCTGTTCGGTCGCGTGCGCAGCGCCCTGGCCGTGCCCTTGCACTGGGACGGTGAGCTGCGCGGCGTGCTGGCCGTGGGCTATTACCGCGACCATCGCGTGAGCGACGAGCAGCTCAAGCTGCTGGAGGCCTTCGGGGAGCTGGCCGCAGCCGCCTCGCGCAACGCCAGCGTCCACGCCGGCCTGGTCCTGGCTGCCCGCACCGACGGGCTGACCGGCTGCCTGAACCACGCGGCGATGCACGAGGCGCTGAGGCGCGAGATCGTGCGCTGCGAGCGGACAGGGCACCGCCTGTCGCTGGTGCTGGTGGACATGGACGACTTCAAGCAGGTCAACGAGGAGCACGGACACCTGGTGGGCGACGAGGTGCTGCGCCAAGTCGGCCACGCGCTGCGCCAGGCGGTGCGCCCCTACGACCTCGTGGCCCGCTACGGCGGCGACGAGTTCGCGATCGTGACCATCCACGCCGACGAGGAGGAGGCCTCGGTGGTCGCCGGCCGGGCCCTGGCCGGTGTGCGGCGGTCGCTGGAGGAGCTGAGCGAGGCCCCGGGGGCCAGTGGGGCCAGCGCCGGGGTGGCCGAATGGACGCCCGGCGAGAGCAGCACCAGCCTGATCGATCGCGCCGATCGCGCCTTGCTCTACGGCAAGCAGGAGGGCGAGCGCGGACAGGTCAGCTCCGTGGAGGAGCTTCCCGAGGGGTACCGTCCCGGCCGCTTCCGGCGCCGCGAGGAGCGACCGGTGGAGCCCCAGCGCGCCACCGCCGACGAGGCATGGCCCGATGCCGGGCGCGAGCAGACCGAGCGGCTGCGAACGCGGACGCGCCAGCTGGCCCTGGCCAACGCCCTGGGCACTCGCCTGGTGGGCATGACCGAGCCCGACGCGATCCTCGACGCCGCGGTGGACGAGCTGCACCGGGCCTTTGGCTACTACATGTGCGCGATCGTCCGCATCCGCGAGGACGACTATGTGGAGAGCGTGGCGGGCCGCGGTGAGCCCTACGTGCGGCTGGGCGAGCAGCGCTGGTACCGGCCGCGCGAGGCCGGGCTGATCGGACGCTGCCTGCGCGAGCGCAGCCCGGTGCTGGAGAACGACGCCCAGGGTCAGCACGACCACGACCCGATGCCCCAGAGCTTCGGCGTGCACGCCGAGCTGGCCGTGCCGCTGTGGGTGGGGGACTCGCTGTATGGGGCGATCGACATCGAGGAGACATCCGACAGCACCTTCGACGAGGACGACGTGCGCCTGGTTCAGACCGTGGCCGACCAGGTGGGCGCCGCCCTTCGCTCCGCCACCCTCTACAAGAAGCTGGACAGCGCGTACGTGGGCACGGTGCAGGCGCTGGCGAGCGCGCTGGAGACCAAGGACTCCTACACCGCCGACCACTCGCGGGCCGTGGTGGAGCGCGCCCACGCCGTCGGCCACCGGCTGGGCCTGGCCGATCCCGACCTGCGCCATCTGCGCTTCGGGGCGATATTCCACGACATCGGCAAGATCGCCATGCGCGACGACCTGCTGTCCAAGTCGGGGCCGCTGAGCGCTGAGGAGCGCACTGAGATCCAGGCCCACACGGTGCTCGGCGAGCGCATCCTGTCCCCGGTCGAGTTTTTGGCCCAGGTGCTGCCCCTGGTCCGCCACGAGCACGAGCGCTGGGACGGAAGCGGCTATCCGGACGGCCTGGCGGGCGAGTCGATTCCGTTGGGCGCGCGCATCGTTCTGGCCTGCGACGCCTACGACGCGATGACCAGCGACCGTCCCTACCGGCCCGCGATGTCGCAGGCCCAGGCCCGCGAGGAGCTGCTCGCGGGGGCCGGATCGCAGTTCGACGAGCGCGTGGTGGCGGCCCTGTTGCTGGAGCTCGGCGAGGCGCCGGAGTAGACCCTCGTGCGGGGCTCGCCCGGGGAGCCTCCCCGGTGCGGTGCTCGCCGAGGAGAACCTCGATCCGGTGCTCGCCTACGCCTGGCGCGCGGCCAGCGCCGCCAGGTAGTCCGTCCAGCTGCGCTCTATCGAGGCCATCGGGCGCTTGAAGGCCTCCTCCAGCACGCGCTTGGCGGCGGTCGCGCTGGCGCTGCGGGCCAGCTCCACGCACGCGTCCTCACCCGCCTCGGCTTCCAGCAGCCCGAACACGGTGCCCCCGAGAACCAGCCCGTCCCGGGCGCCGGGCGGGAAGGAGGGCTGCCCACCCTCGTGCAGCCGGCGCGCCACGGCGGCGCGCAGGTGCGGCACCTGGCCGGCGAAGTGGGTGGCCGCGCCCTCGGCGAGCCACGCCATCTGCAGGTAGCGACGAAAGGTTCCCGGCGTGAACGGAGGCGGCAGGGCGGGGTTGACCGAGCCGATCACCAGGTGGGCGTACTCGTGCCGGGGCGAGAGCGCCAGCGCCTCGCGAGAGCCCGGGACCCCGGACGCCCGCTCTTCGAGCGCGGCCGGCGCCAGCACGTGGATCTCGCGCCGGTTGAAGAAGCCCGCGAAGTAGCGCCGGCCCGCCGGGGCCGAGACGACGCGCAGGACCGGCAGCCACGGATGGGCCAACGAGAGCATGAGCGGCCGTGGGTGGATGACCACGGCCACCTCACCGGGCACGTGCTCGAAGAAGCCCTCGAGCTGGGCGCGGAAGCGCTCCAGGTCGTCGAGCACGCGTTCAGCCGCGCGGGCCTGGGTCGACTCGTGGCGGGCCACGAACGACAGGCTGGGAGTCTCGACCCACGGCATCGCTGGGCCGGATGTTCTCAGGGCCCGGGCCCGACCGGTACCGCCCGGGCTATTGCTCTGGGCCGGACTGGGCCAGAGGTGCTGCCCGGGCCGTGACGGGTGGTGCTCAGGCCAGGGCGGGAACGGCGTCCGAGGCGATCGCCTCGATCTGAGCGGACGCGCGCTCGAACTCGTCGTCCGAGAGCACCGGTGTGCCCTCGAAGGGGAGGTCGCGGTGCAGCTCGATCCAGGAGCGGCAGCCCTGGTACTCGGGCCTGACCTTGATCGTCACCGGGCGCGGTATGCGGTAGGTGCGCAGCAGGATCACGTGCATCGGGTGGCGGCGCTTCCACTCCAGCCGCTTCTCCGCGTAGTCGGTGGTCCAGATGTAGTAGGGCGACAGG
>JBPCNQ010000219.1:0-3449 GCA_051001095.1 Thermoleophilaceae bacterium | reverse complement strand
GCTTCGGCCCGCAGGCCTCCGATTATGCGAAGCACACGTTGACCGACCAGCCCGTGAAGTACACCGTCGGTCGTGAGCCGCGGGATCGCTACGGCAGGCTGCTCGTGTACGTGTGGCTGCCCGACGGACGGTCGTTCAATGCGTTGCTTGCCGCTCGCGGCTACGCGCGCACCCTGACGATCGAGCCGAACGACCGCTACGCGCCCACGTTCGCGCGTCTGGCGCGTGACGCGCGAGCCGCCGACGCCGGGCTCTGGGGCGCGGGGTGCCCCGCCGCAGGCTGACTGTCCGCGGGCATCGGATGTGGCGTGGGATCACGACTGTTCTCGTAGATCCGAGCGCCCACGGACTCATCCCGCCGCCTGGAGCTAAGCTCAACAGGTGGCCATCCGGGCGCTCGTCTTCGACGTCTTCGGCACGCTGGTGGACTGGCGCACGGGTATCGCCGAGGCGTTTCGCACCAGCGGGTTGGCGGGCGATCCCGACGAGCTCGCCGATGACTGGCGCGGGCGCCTGGTGCCGATCCTCGGCGAGGTGAACGAAGGCTCTCGGCCGTGGGGAGACTTCGATGAGCTCCACCACGTCACCCTCGACGATCTTCTGACCGAGCGGGATGCGGACCTGCCGGCTGAGCGGCGGGCGACCCTGGTCGCCGCCTGGCACCGGCTCGACCCATGGCCCGACGTGCCTGAGGGCTTAAAGAGACTGCGCTCCGAGCGCGTGGTGGCAACGCTCTCCAACGGCCACATTCCCCTGCTCGTGGACCTGGCGCGTCACGGCGACCTGCGTTTCGACTGCATGTTCTCCGCCGAGCTGGCCGCCCGCTACAAGCCGGATCCCGAGATCTACCTCACCCCGGCACGTCTGCTCCACCTCCAGCCCGCCGAGCTGATGCTGGTGGCCTCGCATCCCTGGGACTTGGCGGGCGCCCGCAGGGCCGGCCTGCGCACGGCGCTGGTGGACCGGCCGCTCGAGTACGGCCGCGGCTCGAAGCCGCGCGCCGACCCCGACGCCGACGAGTCGGTGGGCGACCTGCTGGAGCTGGCCGAACGGCTGTGACCTCGCGAGCCCGCCGCGGTGGCCGGTCCAGGCCGGTGACCTGCGCGGGCAGGCAGCCGGTCGTGGTAGGTTCCCGCTGTGAGGAGGCTGATCGCCGTATGCGCGGCGCTCGCGAGCCTGGCCTGCGCGCCGGCCGCTAATGCGGCGTCGTTGCCCGCCGTGAGCGCGGGCCAGCGCCCGGGTCCGCCGCTGCTCTACCAGCCCGCGCCCGACGCTCCGCCCTTGTCGGTCAAGGCGCCGTTTGCGGCCAAGCCGCTGCTGGTGTCGGGCACCGACGCCCTGCGCGGCGGTGAGTACCTCTACCAGGACTATCTGTTCGACGACCGCGGGGCCGACACTGTGCCCGGCGCGGGCAGCCGGGGCGCGGCCAACCCCGGCAACGACATCGCCGCCAGCACCGCCGGCGACGTGCTCTACCCCAGCGCCGCCCGCTTCGCGGGCAACGCCGCCGACCTGGTGGAGCTGCGGATCAAGCCGACCGCCGACGCGATCGTCTACCGGGTCACGCTGAACTCGGTGACCGACGACGCCACGACCGTGGTGGGACTCGGTATCGACACCGACCGCTCGGGCGGAGCGCTGGTGGACTGGCCGCTGGGGGCGGGGGTGCGCTCTCCGGGCCTCGACAAGTTCATCACGGCGTGGGGGACCGGGGGCGAGCTGAGATCGCTGCCCGGCGGCGCGCCCACGCCGCTGCCCGCCGGGGCCGTGACGATCGACAAGGCGACCAACCAGATGACGATCCGCGTGCCGCGCTCGCTGCTCGACCCCGGCAGCGCCACATGGCGCTACGTGATGGGCACCGGCCTGTGGTCGGGCAGCGCCTGGCAGGGCGTGTCCACCGGCTCCTCGCCGGGGGCGGACACCCCGGCCTCGGGCAGTCCGCTCCAGGGCGCACCCGCTGTCTTCAACCTCGGCTTTCGCTTCTCCGAGCCCCAGAGCAAGTTTCCGCTTGCCCCCTACACCACCTTCCCGGGCATCGGCAACTGGTTCGAGGATCAGCAGTCGCGGGCGCTCGCGGCCGGCGTGACCGACTGCTCCTTCCCGGCGGCGCCGCCCGGCTGCAAGCCGTTCACGACCGACGTCGACTTCGCCAAGCTGGCGGCCGGAGCAGACGAGCAGCTGCACTCGCCGCCGGGTCGCGAGCAGTCGCGCATCTACCCGTCGAGCCTGGCCCTGCCCGAAGGCGTCAAGAGCTCGTTTCCCGCCTACGGCGGCCAGCTTCAGCCCTACATCCTCACCGTCCCGCCCGGCTATGACCCGGCCAAGCCCTCGGGGCTGACCTTCTCGCTGCACTCGCTCGGGGGCACCTACACCCAGTACGCCGTCTTCTCCCCCAACCAGCTGCGCCAGTTCTGCGACCAGCGCAACAACCTGGTGGTCACCACGCTCGGCCACGGGACCAACGGCTGGTACACCGACGAGGCCGAGTCCGACTTCTTCGAGGTCTGGGCCGACGTGGCGCGCCACTTCTCGCTGGACTCCGAGCGCGTGGCGCTGTCGGGCTACTCGATGGGTGGCTATGGCACCTACAAGTTCGGCGTGGAGTACCCCGACCTGTTCGGGCGCGCTTTCACCACCGTCGGGCCGCCCGCGCGCGGCGTCTGGGTCCCGCCCGCGGGGCCGCGAAACACCGACGGCGAGCCCGACCAGGACACCAACACGAACCCGCTGCTCGAGAACGTGCGCTGGATCCCTTTCCTGAACTGGAACGAGGTCACTGACGAGCTGGTCCCCTACGTCGGCCCGCGCGCCCAGCAGGCCCGATTCGACGCGCTCGGGCTGCGCAGCCAGCTGTGGTCGTTCACGCCCGGCGAGCACTTCACGCTGGCCATCCTCGACGGCTGGACCGCCGCGCGCGACTTCCTCGGCGAGTCTCGGGTAAAGCGCGATCCGGGCCGGGTGAACTACGCCTTCATGCCCGCGGCCGACCGGCCCAAGCTCGGTCTGGTGCACGATCACGCCTACTGGGTCTCGGCCCTCAGGGCACACGACCCCTCGGGGGACCCCGGAACCGACCCCGCGCGCGGGGAGATCGACGCACGCAGCCTCGCCTTCGGCGAGGGCGACCCGCAGACCAAGAAGGTGACCTCGGCGGGCACGGGCTCCGGCGCGCCGCAGGCCAACACGGTGGAGGGCACCGACTGGACCGGTATTCCCAAGGTGGTCGCCGAGAACGCCCTCGACCTCACGCTGAACAACGTCTCGGCCGCCACGCTCGCCGGCGCGCGGGCCAAGCTCGACGGCGACAAGCGCCTGCGGATCAAGGTCAAGAGCGACGGCGCGGGCAAGCTGCGGCTGAACCTGGCGCTGCCCGCCGGCGCGCGGATCAGCAGGGTGGAGGGCGCCCCCGTGCCGGGCGCCGGAGGGACCGCAGCGGCGAGCGCCGG
>JBPCNQ010000218.1:0-2780 GCA_051001095.1 Thermoleophilaceae bacterium | reverse complement strand
AACGTGGAGATCCTCAACGACTACGCCTCCCGCACCCCCGGGGGCAAGCGCAAACGGGTGATTCTGCGCTTCCTGCGCTCGCCCGTGGCGATCCACGGTGAGAACCGGGTGGAGTCGATCGAGCTGGTCGTAAACCAGCTCGAGCACGGGGGCGACGGGCGGCTGCGGGCCCAGGCCACAGGGGAGCACGAGACCCTGGAGGCCGGGCTGGTGTTCCGGTCGATCGGCTACCGGGGCGTAGCCATCGAGGGCGTGCCCTTCGACGAGTGGCACGGCTCGATCCCGAACGAGGAGGGGCGCGTGATGAATCCCTCCGAGCAGACCTCGATCCCGGGCGAGTACGTGGCCGGATGGATCAAGCGAGGACCCTCCGGGGTCATCGGCACCAACAAGCGCGACGCCCAGGAGACCGTGGAGCACCTGCTCGAGGACATGGCCGAGGGCCGCCTGCCCGAGCCGGCGAATCCGGATCCCGCCGCAGTCGAGGCACTGATCGCGGAGCGCAACCCCGACCTGGTCGCCTACGCCGGCTGGGAGGCCATCGACGCCGCCGAGACGGCGGCCGGCGAGCCGCTGGGGCGCCCGCGGGTGAAGCTCACGCGGATCAGCGAGATGCTGAAAGCCGCTCGGGATGCCTAGGACGGAATCGGCGTCAATGCCGATTCCGTAACGGCTGCGGCTCCGTCGGGCTCGGGGAGCCGCCGTCTAGGAGATCGGCCAGATGCCGATCTCGTCCGGAAGTATCTCACCGTCCAGGGCGCCCAGAGCCCTCTCGGGACTCGCACTGATGCAGGTGAAGATCGGTGTCTCGGACTCCGTATAGGCGCTGGACTCGGTCGAGCGCAGCTCCTGCACCAGATCGAGGAACTCGCCGGGCTCGTCGGCGTTGAAGGAGACCACGAACTCCTGGTCGTCCAGGCCGTAGGAGTAGGCCGTGTTTATCTCGATGCCGGTGTAGCGGCGGCCGGTCTCGATGTGGCCCTGCATGATCCGCCGGCGCTCCCCGGGGTCCAGCAGGTACCACGCACGCTTCTTCCACATGGGGTAGACGATCAGGTACTTGGCGTCGGACCCGGGACGGGGCTCCAGGGGCGTCTCGTCCTCGGAGTAGACGGACTCCTTGGTCATGGCCAGGTAGGAGTGGGCCACCTCGGCGTAGCGCATCAGGCCGCTCTGGTTGAGCAGCACGTGGAGGTCGTGGATAGGATCCAGGCTGGGGGCCAGCGCTCGAACCATCAGGTCGCAGTCGCCGCGGGTGCCCACCAGCGAGTAGGCGCGCAGCAGGTGGTCCTCGCCGAACTCCCGGCAGGCGGCCGCGAACTCGCCCTTGTCCCGGCCTCGCTCCTCGGCGCTGCGCCGCCTCCACTCGGGCAGTACTCGGATGAAGGTGAACTTGACGAAGTTGCGCTGGGCCACGGGTCAAAGTGTGGCGCATCCGGTCCGTTGGTTACGATGGCCGCGTGCGCGTAGGGATCGTCTCTCCGTACTCCTACACGTACCCAGGTGGTGTCGGTCGCCACGTCGAGGCTCTGTCCCAGGAGCTGGGCAACCAAGGACACGACGTCCGGATCATGGCCCCGTTCGACCCCGATGACCGCCTCGCCCGTGTGATGCATCGCGGCGCGGCGCCGGATCGCCGGCCGGTGCCCGACAACCTGATCTCGCTCGGGCGCTCCGTCGGCTTCCCCGCCAACGGCTCGGTCTCGAACCTGGGCATCTCCAGCCAGGCGGTGGGCACGCTGGGCCGCGAGCTGCGCCACGGCGGCTACGACGTGATCCACGTGCACGAGCCCAACGCCCCGTTCGTCTCCATCTTCGCCACCGAGGCCTCGAAGGTCCCCCTGGTCGGGACCTTCCACTGCTACTCCCGTAACGGGGTGGCCAACGGCTTTGCCTCCAACGTGATCGGGGTCCGCCGGCTGTACAACAAGCTCGGAGTGCGCCTGGCCGTGTCCGAGGCCGCACGCTGGACCGCCGAGCGCTTCTACGGCGGGCGCTACCGGGTCGTCCCCAACGGCGTCGACCTCTCGGCCGCGCGCCCGGACCACGGCAGCCAGGATTTCTCGCTCGAGCTCCTGTTCTTAGGTCGCGCCGATGCCCGCAAGGGCCTGCCGGTGCTGCTGCGCGCCTTCGAGGCCCTGCGCACTGCGGGCGTGCCGGCCCGGCTGACGGTCGCCGGCGCCACCCCCGAGGAGGTCGAGCCGCTGCTGATGGACTCCGAGGGGATCCGGGTGGCCGGCCGGGTGAGCGAGGAGGAGAAATGGCGGCTGCTGGGCCAGGCCGACCTGCTGTGTGCGCCCTCCCTGGGCGGCGAGAGCTTCGGCATGGTGCTCACCGAGGCCTTTGCCTCCCGCACCCCGGTGGTGGCCTCCGACATCGTCGGCTACCGCGATGTCGTCCGGCACGGCATGGATGGCCTGCTCGTCCCGCCGGCGGACGCGGGTGCGCTGGGGGAGGCCCTGCGTGCCCTGGCTCTGGATCCGGCCCGGCGCGCATCGATGGCCGCGGGAGCAGGCGAGCGCGCCGAGCGCTTCTCCTGGCCCCACGTGGCCCGGGAATTGGCCGGGGCCTACGAGAACGCGGCGGCCCAGCCCGCCGCGTCCACGCGCAAGGCGGTCGCGTGCCGTCGTCTTGGCCTGACCCAGGCTGACGGCCTGCCGGTGGCCAAGCTCCGGCGCATGCCCTCGATCGAGCCCGAGGCCCCGCTCGGCCGGCGCCGCCGGGCGGGTCGGGTGGCGCGCAAGGCCGCTCTGGTCGGGGCGTCGGTGACCGGCGTGGCG
>JBPCNQ010000217.1:0-3672 GCA_051001095.1 Thermoleophilaceae bacterium | reverse complement strand
GAGCCGCTCGCCTGCTTGGCGAGCTTGCCGGTCTCGAAGCTGATCTCGGAGCCGCCGATCTCAACTGAGACACGGGTTACGTCAATACTCATATGTTCCTTTCGGTGCCGCCTCCGGTTGGCGGCTGTCTCTTGTGACTTCTCTGTAGGAGTCCGTTTGCCAGGCTAGCAAGGGACCCGGCCCCGGCCGCGTAAGCGGACTGCTCGAGTGGATCAGCCCGACAGGCGCGCCAGCAGCTCGGGGCCGGGCACGCCGGGGTGGGCCACGCCGTCCACGAACAGGGTCGGGGTGGTGACCACGCCCGCACGGATGCCGGCGCGAAAGTCGCGCACCACCCGCTCGGCCGCCTCGGCCGATCGCCGGTCGGCCTCGAAGCGCTCCAGGTCGATGCCCAGCGCGCGGCAGTGGGCCCAGAGGTGCGGGTCCTCCAGGTGGGCCTGGTCGGCCATCAGCGCGTCGTGCAGGTCCCAGAAGCGGCTCTGCCGGGCCGCCGCCTCGGCCGCGTGGGCCAGCAGCCGGGACCGCGGGTGCTTGGAGACCACGGGGAAGTGGCGAAACACCCGACGAATGGGAAGGTCGCGGATCAGCCCGTGGGCCTTGGCGCAGTAGGGGCATTCGAGGTCGGCGTACTCGACCACCAGCGGGCCCTCACCGCGGAGGTGGTCGTCATCGACGACCCCGGGGACGCCCGCCGAGCCCAGATCGTCTCGGCCGCCCACCGGCGCGTCGGCTATCGCGGCGAGACCGGCCGCTCGAGAGCGTCGAAGATCAGGTTCGCGCCCGGAATCTCCAAGGGGGACGGGGCCCGGTAGGACCAGGTCACCGCAAGATCCGGGCCGATCATCACCAGTGCCCGCTGGTTGTGGCCGCGCTCCTCGATGTAGACCCCGTAGGCCTTGGCCACCTCCCCCTTCGGGTGAAAGTCGGCCAGCAGCGGGATCGACACCCCCAGGGAATCCTGGAAGGCCTTGTGGGCGAAGGCCGAGTCGACGGAGATGCCGTAGAGCTTCGCGCCCTTCTCGGCCAGCTCGGGCAGAACCTCCTGGTAGACGTTGAACTGGTTCGTGCAGACCGGGCTGAAGTCCAGCGGGTAGAAGACCAGGACGCTGGTCTGGCCCTCAAGGGCGGACAGCGAGACCTCGTCTCCGTCCTGGTCTACGAGCGTGAAGTCGGGCGCGGTGGTGCCCGGCTCGATCATCGGCGCAGGCCGAGGTCCTTGATCAATGCCCGGTAACGGTCGAGGTCGATGCGCTGCAGGTAGTTGAGCAGGCGGCGGCGCTTGCCCACGAGCATCAGCAGCCCGCGACGCGAGTGATGGTCCTTGCGGTGCTCGCGCAGGTGCTCGGTGAGCTCGGTGATGCGGGCGGACAGCAGGGCCACCTGGACCTCGGCGGAGCCGGTGTCGTTCTCCCCGCGGCCGTGCTTGGAGACGATCTCCTGCTTTTGTTCGACGGTCAGCGGCATGCGGCGGGAAAAGCTAGCAGGCCACTTGGGCGAGGATGCGCCTGGCCTGCTCGACGTCGCGGCCCATCTGGGCCACCAGCTCCTTCACCGACTCGAACCGCTTCTCGCCCCGCAACCGCTGCACGAAGGCGATCCGCAGGCCCTGGCCGTACAGGTCGCCCTCGAAGTCGATCAGGTAGGCCTCGACCAGCAGCCCGCGGCCGGTCTCAAACGTGGGCCTGACCCCCACGTTCACGGCCGCCGGGTGGCCGTTGGCCCAGGCGGCGTAGACGCCGTGACCCGGGGATACCAGCTCGTCGGCCGGGACCACGTTGGCGGTGGGATAGCCCAGCTCGCGGCCGCGCTTGTCGCCGTGCACGACCTCGCCCTCGAGCATGTAGGGCCCACCCAAAAACCGGGCGGCCTTCTCGACCTCGCCCGCAGCCACCAGGCCGCGGATGTGGCTGGAGGAGACCGTCTCGCCCGTCACCTCGACCAACGGCACCACCCGGGTCTCGAACTCCGGCCGCGAGCGCAGGAAGCCGGCGGTGCCGCGCGCCCCCTGGCCGAAGCGGAAGTTCTCGCCCACCGACACGCTCTGCGCCCCCAGCTGGCCGACGAGCACCCGATCGGCGAAGTCCTCGGCCGATCGCCGGGAGAACTCGTGGTCAAACGGCACCACCACCAGCTCCTCCACGCCCAGCCCGGCGATCACGTCGCGCTTGATCGCGAAGGGCATCACGAGCCTGGGAGCAGCCTCGGGGCGGATTACCGACAACGGGTGGGGGTCGAAGGTGAGGACGGTGTCGTTGCCGTCGATCACCTCGCGGTGGCCCACGTGCACGCCGTCGAAGGTGCCGATGGCCACCCGGCGCCCGGCCGGGCGAGCACCGGACCGAGGCTCTCCGTCGGGCAGCCGCGTGACCTTCACGCGCCGAACACTACGACGGGCGCGAGCTGCCGGCCCCGAGGCTCGGCGACCGCCACCAGGCGCCCCTCGTGCATGAGCGCCAGCGCGCCCGCCGCCGGCTCCTCGTCCGCCTCCAGCGCCAGCTTGACCCCGTGGGATACGCGTAGGGCGTCCTCGGCGCCCAGCTCGCGGGCGGGCATGAAACCCAGGGCCTCGCCCGGGGTCAGAGCGCGATCGGGATCGGCATCCTCTATGCAAAAGGCGCCGATCGCCGTGCGCCGAAGCTCCTGGCAGTAGGCATCGCCGAGCCCGGCCACCAGCTGGCGGACGTAGGTTCCCGCCGAGCACTCGATGTCGAAGGTCGCCAGCTCGCCCTTGCGCTCGACCAGCTCTGCGGAGTGGATCGTGACCAACCGGGGCTCGCCCTCCACGCCCTCTCCCCGGCGCGCCTTCTTGTACAGGCGCTCGCCCCCCACGCGGACCGCCGAGTAGGCCGGCGGGCGTTGGGTCTGCTCTCCCGTGGGAATGGACAGGGCCTCGGGCACGTTGCCGGTGTGCTCGAGTGCGCCATCGCGGTCACCGGTGTCCGATTTCCACCCCAGCCGGGCGACCACCCGGTAGGCCTTGGGCAGCCCCAGCAGGTAGCGCTGGAGGCGCGCCGCGCGGCCCACCAGCACCAGGAGCAGCCCGGTGGCGAAAGGGTCGAGCGTGCCGGCGTGGCCGACCTTGACGCCCCTGGGAAGGCCGCGCCTGACCGCGGCCACGACATCGTGCGAGGTCTTGCCCGCCGGCTTGTCGAAGAGGATGACCCCGTCGCCGGGGGCGTTTACCGAGCGCGGTGCAGCCATGCCCAGTGTTGTTTACCGGACGGGCAGGGATGCCCGTCCGGTCTGGGGCATCAGGGCATCTGGCCGGCCACCTGTGTGCGGATCTCGGCCACCAGCTCGTCGAGCGAGAGCGCGGTGGAAGCGCCCGCGGCCTGGCGGTGGCCGCCCCCACCCAGCGCGCGGGCGATGGACGAGACGTCCACGGAGCCGTCGGTGGCCCGCAGGCTCACCTTGCTCTGACCCCGGCGATCGTCGCAGAGCAGCTCGCGTGCGAGCACGGCCACCTTGGTGCCCTCGACCGAGCGCACGTGGTCGACGATCCCCTCGGAGTCGGTCTCCAGCGCACCGGTCTCCTCGAAGTCCCGGCGCGTGAGCGAGGCCATGGTGATGATCCCCTCGTCGTAGCGGGACACGCTGCGCAGAGCCCGGGAGAGGAGCTGGAGGCGCCGGTAGGGCAGGTCCTCGAATAGGCGCCGGTAGACCCCATGGGTG
>JBPCNQ010000216.1:0-2744 GCA_051001095.1 Thermoleophilaceae bacterium | reverse complement strand
GTGGAGATGATGGGGACGCCGACCCTCACGCCGGCCGCCGACCCGCCTCGTAGGCCGCCACGATCTGCTCGCCGGCCTCCCGCCGCCCGCGGTCGTAGCGCCAGCAGACCTCGGTGTCGCCCCACCGCTCGACTACCGCGTCCATGTCCGGGTTAAGCATGTCGAAGCCCCATTTCTCGCGCCAGTAGGCGTAGTGGTGTTGAAGCCGGGCCCATGTCGAGGGCGGGGGAAGGTCCATGTTCAAGCGCTGGGAGATGGTGCGGCGCACCGGCGCCGGAAGCGTGGCGCCGATCCGCCGGCGCAGGGCGACGCGCGCGCGCTTGGCGGCCGGCTCGTCATCTATCCGCCGGCCGACGTGGTGGATCACGCGCACATCCGGGAGATAGAAGTTCTTGAGTCCGTGCCGGCGGATGCACATCGTCAGGTCGAGGTCGTCGAACCAGACCGGTGCCCACCCGGGGTCGTATCCACCCAGCTCGAGGGCGACGTCGCGTCGGTACATCATGCAGCAGCCGATTCCGCCGTCCACCTCCGCGATCGAGTCGCACAGCGGGCAGTCATCCTCGCGGCGCCGCGCGATGCGCTGGTGATAGGTCCGCTGCCCGACCGGCTCGGTGATCGCGACGCCGCGGTCGTGGAAGCCGGTAGGGCCGACAACATCCACGCCGCAGGTGTGCAGCTCACCCCAGTCGAAGACGATCTTGGCCGTGACCACGCCGACGCGCTCGTCGCAGTCGAAGAACGCCACCATCTTCTCGACCCAGCCGGGGGTCTCGATCGACGCGTCGCCGTCGAGCTGGACGATCAGCTCTCCGGTTGCCGCCGCCAGACCCGCGTTCAGGGTCTCGATGACCCCGCTGTGCTCGCGTTCGATGAGCCGGAGCTCGGGAAACCGACCGGCGTCACGCCAGCGACGCAGGATCTCGAGGCTGCCGTCGGTCGAGCCATCGTCGACCACGACCAGCTCGAGGTTGTCGTACTGGGAGTTGGTGGCGAGGCGCTCGAGCACCAGGTCGAGCACGGGCGCGTTGTCGCGGTTTGGCAGCAGAAGCGATACGCGCGGCTCGGTCATGTGGTGGCTCATCCGTGGAGCCGCCTTCAGCGGTACAGGCCCAGTCGCTTCCACAGCGAGGAATCGGGGACGGGCCGCTCATTGGGCAGGAGACGGCCCACCTCCCAGGCGAGTGCCTCGAGCGGCCGCAACACGGCGAGGATGGCCGCGTCGCGGTCGCGGCGCCGAATGGCCGTCGCGAGACCCCCGAGGGTCGTGCTGGCGGCCCAGCGGAACAGGCCGGGGCGCCCGACCAGGGGGACGGCCCCCGGATACATGCTGTGCACCCACGCTCCTCCGGCGCCCCACAACGCCTGCTGGGCGATCAGGCCCCGCAGGGTCGTCCGGCTGGCGTGCACCACGCTCGCGCCCTCGCGCCGCTCGACCTCCCAGCCGGCCGCTCGCAGGCGGTAGGTCAAGTCGGCGTCCTCGGCGGCCCTGATCTCCTCCCGAAATCCTCCCACCGCCTCGAACGCGGCGCGGCGGCAGGCCACGTTTGCGGTCTTGGGGTAGCCCCACCGTTCGCCGAACTCGAACGTGTCCTCCTGGCTCATCACGCCGCGCAGGTGGGCGTAGCGGGCCACCGCGGAGGCCCCGGCGGTGGCCGGCTCGTCAATCACTCCGCCCCCCACGATTCCGGTCCGAGGCCCCGGCGCGGGATCGAAGTAGCGGTCGAGCAGGTCGGGCCGGGGCTCGGTGTCGGCGTCGCAGAAGACGAGCCACTCCGCGGCGCCCAGCACGACCCCGGCGTTGCGGGCGAACGCAGGCGTAGGGCCCCCGTCGGCGTGCAGCACGGGAACCTCGGCGCCATCCTCGACCAGAGGCTCGCCGCGAGGGGTGTTGTCCACCACCAGCACGGTGTCGCCGGGGCGCAGTGACAGGCCGGCCAGTCGCTCCCGGACGCGCGATAGCCCCTCGGGGCCGCCTTTGTAGGGGACGATCACGTCCACGGTCGGCCGTCGCACGGGGCGCAGTGTACGGACGGGCCGGTGATCAGGGACCCAGCGGGCGCTCGTTCTCCAGCGAACGCCCGAACTCATAGGCGATGTTCTCCAGGGGATCGAAAAGCGCCCAGATCGCCTGGTCGCGATCGCGCTCCCAAGCCGCCTTCGCGAGGCCCTTGGCGGAGAAGCGGACAGCCCACCACAACAGGCCTGGCCGGCGATTGCGCGGAACCGATCCGGGATATCGGCGGTCGAGCCAGGCGCCGCCGGCGCCGTGGAGCAGTTGCTGCCCGACGAAGCCGCGAAGACTCGTACGGCTGGTGTGCACGGCACTCGCCTCCTCTCTACGTTCGAGCGCCCAGCCGGCAGCCTTGAGACGGTAGGCCAGGTCGGCGTCCTCGGCGGCTCGGATGTCCTCCCGGAATCCTCCGACCGCCTCGAACGCCTCACGCCGGCAGAGGGCATTCGCCGTCTGCGCGAAGGCCCAGTCGGCCCAGCTGAAGGTGTTGTCCTGGCCCATCAGGCCCCGGAGGTGGGCATAGCGGGCCGGGGCGGGGCCGTCACGCGACACGACCTGGTCGATCACGCCGCCGCCGATCAGACCCGTGCGCCCCCCGGGTGGGGGATCGAAGTAGCGCTCGAGCAAGTCTGATCGAGGCAGCACATCGGAGTCCAGAAACAGCAGCCACTCGCCCTTTGCCCCTTCCGCGCCCCGATTGCGCGCGTACCCGGGGGTGGGGTGGCCCGGG
>JBPCNQ010000215.1:0-6173 GCA_051001095.1 Thermoleophilaceae bacterium | reverse complement strand
ATATGTCACACTCCCGTTATCTGTAAATAGCGCGGAGGAGAAGCGGCAGTGACTGACTTTCTGGACGAGAAGCGAAGAGAGATCGACTCGCGGCTGAAGGAGCTGCGCCCCCTGGTGGACGAGTACCACCGGCTCGAGAAGGCCTCGGCCGCGCTGTCGGGCGTGGGCGCCTCCGGCTCTGGCCGGTCAAACGGGGGCGCCAGGCGCCGCACCTCGGGCACCGGCCGCCCGGGCCGCCCCCGCGGCAGCGGCAAGCGCGCCCTGCAGGCTCAGGAGATCGTGAGCGCCCGTCCCGGCATCACCATCCCCGAGCTGGCCGAGGCGATGGGGATACAGGCCAACTACCTGTACCGGGTGATGCCCACCCTCCAGGGCGAGGGAAAGGTGCAGAAGCGCGGGAAGGGGTGGCACGCGTCCGGTGCGGCTGAGGACCCTCCTAACTAACTGACCAGACCCAGCTTCTGCACCGCCTCGCGCTCGTCGGTCAGCTCCCTGGCCGTGGCGTCGATGTAGCCGCGTGACGTCTCGTTGAGATCCAGGCCCTGAACGATCTCGTACTCGCCGTCCGCCGTGGTCACCGGGAACGAGGAGATGATGCCCTCGGCCACGTCGTAGGAGCCGTCGGAGGTGACGGCCATCGAGACCCAGTCGCCGTCGGCGGTGCCGTTGACCCAGTCGTGCACGTGGTCGATCGCGGCGTTGGCCGCCGAGGCCGCCGAGGACGCGCCGCGGGCGTCGATGATCGCGGCGCCGCGCTTGCCGACGGTGGGGATGAAGTCGTCGCGAAGCCACGACTCGTCCTCCCCCGACGCCTCCCAGGCGTTCTTGTCCCCGACCTTGGCGTTGAACACGTCGGGGTACATGGAGGGGGAGTGGTTGCCCCACACGGCCAGGTTGGTCACCTCGCCCACCGGGGCGCCGGCCTTCTTGGCCAGCTGGGTCATGGCCCGGTTCTGGTCCAGGCGCGTCATGGCCGTGAAGCGCTCGGCGGGCACGCCGTCGGCGTTCTGCTGGGCGATGAGCGCGTTGGTGTTGGCGGGGTTGCCCACCACCAGGACCTTGATGTCGTCGGCGGCGCCGGCGGCAAGCGCCTCGCCCTGGGGCTTGAAGATGCCGCCGTTGGCCTCGAGCAGATCGGCGCGCTCCATGCCCTTGGTGCGCGGGCGCGCGCCCACGAGCAGCGCCAGATTCACGCCGGCGAAGGCCCGCCCGGCGTCGTCGGATATGTCGATCCCCGAGAGCAACGGGAACGCGCAGTCGTCGAGCTCCATCGCCGTGCCCTCCGCGGCCTTCACCGCGTCGGGGATCTCCAGCAGACTCAGGTGCACCGGTGTGTCCGGGCCGAGCAGCTGGCCGCTGGCGATCCGAAACAGCAGGGCGTAGCCGATCTGACCGGCGGCCCCTGTGACGGCGACCTTTACTGATCCGGCACGGACGCCGGATCCGTCGGCGGCATTCGGTACGGGATTGATGCTCACTAGAGGTTCATCTCCTTCTGAAGGTTCTGGTCGACCGAGTCCAGGAACTCCTGGGTGGTCTGGTGCTCCTGGTCTGAGCCTACGAGCAGGGCCAAGTCCTTGGTCATCTTCCCGGACTCGACGGTCTCGACGCAGACGCGTCCGAGCGTCTCGGCGAAGCTGGTAACCCTGGGGGTGTCTTCCAGGCGCCCGCGCGCGGCCAGCGCGCGGGTCCAGGCGAAGATCGAGGCGATCGGGTTGGTCGAGGTCTCCTTGCCCTGCCGGTGCCGGCGAAAGTGGCGGGTGACCGTGCCGTGGGCGGCCTCGGCCTCGACGGTCTCCCCGTCGGGGGTCATCAACACGCTGGTCATCAGCCCCAGCGAGCCGAAGCCCTGGGCCACGGTGTCGGACTGCACGTCGCCGTCGTAGTTCTTGCACGCCCACACATACCCGCCCTCCCACTTCAGGGCGGCGGCCACCATGTCGTCAATCAGCCGGTGCTCGTAGGTGAGGCCGGCCCTTTCGAAGTCGCCGGCGAACTCGGCGTCGAAGACCTCCTGGAACAGGTCCTTGAAGCGTCCGTCGTAGCGCTTGAGGATCGTGTTCTTGGTCGACAGGTAGACCGGGAATCCGCGATCGAGGCCATAGCGCATCGACGCCCGCGCGAAGTCGCGGATCGACTCGTCGAGGTTGTACATGGCCAGCGCCACCCCGCCGCCGGGGAAGTCGAACACATCGACCTCGATCGGATCGCCACCGTCCTCGGGCTGGAAGCTCAGCGTCAGCTTGCCCTTGCCGGGTACCACGATGTCCTCCGCGCGGTACTGGTCGCCGAAGGCGTGGCGGCCGATGATGATCGGCTGGGTCCAGCCCGGCACCAGTCGCGGCACGTTGGAGATCACGATCGGCTCGCGGAAGATCACGCCGCCGAGGATGTTGCGGATCGTGCCGTTGGGCGAGCGGTACATCTCGGAGAGGCCGAACTCCTCCACACGCGCCTCGTCGGGCGTGATCGTGGCGCACTTCACCCCCACGCCGTGCTCCTTGATGGCGTTCGCCGCGTCCACCGTGACCTGGTCCCTGGTCTCCTCGCGGCTCTGGATGCCCAGGTCGTAGTAGCGCAGGTCGACGTCCAGGTAGGGAAGGACCAGCTTCTCCTTGATGAACGCCCAGATGATCCGGGTCATCTCGTCGCCATCCAGCTCGACGACGGGGTTTCTCACCTCGATCTTGGCCACTGCGCTCCCTGGTCGCTTGAGGGCGGCACGGTAGTTGCCCCCGGCCGGATAGGGCATCCCGCCCAATCGGAGACGGCTACGCCTGCCACCATGGCTTCATGTTCGGTGGCAGCTCCATCAAGCTGGCCCGCGTCTTCGGCGTGCGCATCGGCGTCGAGCCCAGCTGGTTCGTCGTTCTGTTCGCGCTCATCTACTTCCTCAGCATCGACTACCGCGAGCAGTTCACCGACACCACCGCCTTCGCCCTGGCCGTCGTATCCGCCCTGCTCTTCTTTGCCAGCGTGCTGCTGCACGAGCTCGGCCACGCCGTGGTAGCCATCCGCAACAAGATCGGCATCTCGGGCATCGACCTGTGGATGTTCGGCGGCGTGGCCAAGATGGACCGCGACACAGACTCCGCGGGGGTGGAGTTCCGGGTGGCGGTGGCCGGTCCGGTGGTCACGCTTCTGATCGCCGCCGCCTGCTTCGGGGTGGGGACGCTGATCTCGGGCTCGGGGGGCGTGGCCGACGCGGCGGTCTTTAACTCGGCCTCCAGCGACGCCGTGCTCCAGGTGCTCGGCTACCTGACCTTCATCAACGTCGTTCTGCTGCTGTTCAACCTCATCCCCGGGTTCCCACTCGACGGCGGGCGGATCGCGCGGGCGATCGCCTGGAAGGTCACCGGCGACCGCGTCCGGGCGACCCGGTTCGCCGCCCTGCTGGGGCGCGGGTTCTCCTGGCTGATGATCGCCGCCGGCGCCTACCTGCTGCTGGTGGCGGGCGACGTGATCAGCGGCATCTGGCTGGGCTTCGTGGGCGTGTTCCTGGGTCAGGCGGCCCGGGGCGCCGAGCAGCAGTCGGCCCTGAGCAGCCGGATCGAGGGTCTGCGCGTGGCCGACGTGATGGACGACGAGCCGGTGGCCATCCCGGCGGAGCTGACCCTGGCTCGGGCCGAGGAGGAGTTCTTCCTGCGCTACCGCTACCCCTGGTTCCCCGTGGTGGACGACGGCGGCCGCTTCGTGGGCCTGGTCACCGAGACGAGCGTCGAGGGCCTGCCCGAGGCCGTGCGTGCCGGTCGCACCGTGGCGTCGGTCATGGCCGCCGAGGGCGACGGGGCCGAGAGCCGCCTGCGGGTGGGCACCGAGGAGCCGCTGGAGTCGCTGCTCTCCCTCGAGGGCCTGACCCGGCTGGGGGCGATCATGGCCGTGGACGGCGAGGGCCGGCTGCGGGGGATCGTGACCGCCGGCGAGGTCCGGCGGGCTCTGAGCGCCCCCGCGTCGCGGCCCGTCGGCGCCCAGGGCTGAGATCCGGTGCGCCGGGCAGCCCCAGGCCCCGTACACGAAAGGAAGGCGTCGTCAGATAGAGTCGCCGGCGCTTCACCGATTACCGCACGACGCGGAATCGGTGGCACGCTTCACCCCTGACCCATGCCCCAGCACGATGTCCTAGTGATCGGAGCCGGCCTCGCCGGCCAGCGAGCGGCCCTCAGCGCCGCAGAGGGTGGCGCTTCGGTAGGGATCATCTCCAAGGTCCATCCGGTCAGGTCGCACTCCAACGCGGCGGCGGGCGGCATCAACGCGGCCCTGAACCCCGAGGACTCCTGGGAGTCGCACGCCTACGACACCGTCAAGGGGTCGGACTTCCTGGGCGACCAGGACGCGATCGAGATCATGTGCCGCGAGGCGCCGGACGAGGTCCTGCACCTCGAGCACCTGGGAGTGACCTTCCACCGCAACGAGGAGGACAGGCTGGGCACGCGCGCCTTCGGCGGAGCGTCGGCGGCGCGCACCTACTACGTGGCCGACATCACCGGCCAGGCGCTCCTGCACGTCCTCTACGAGCAGCTGATGAAGTTCGAGATGATCGACCGCTACGAGGAGTGGTTCACCACCGCCCTGGTCACCGACGACACCGGCCGCATCGCCGGCGCCGTGACCCGCAACATCCGCGATGGCTCCCTCGAGCTGTTCACCGCCAAGGCGGTGATCCTGGCCACGGGCGGAAACGGGCAGATCTTCAACCCCACCACCAACGCCCTCGTCTGCACCGGTGACGGCATCGCCATGGCCTACCACGCGGGCGCCCCCCTGATGGACATGGAGATGGTCCAGTACCACCCCACCACGCTGGCGGGCATCGGGCTGCTGATCACCGAGGGCGCTCGGGGCGAGGGGGCGCACCTCTACAACGCGGAGGGTGAGCGCTTCATGGAGCGCTACGCGCCCAACAAGATGGAGCTGGCCTCGCGCGACGTGGTCTCGCGCGCCGAGCAGACCGAGATCGACGAGGGCCGTGGCTTCCCCGACGGCACCGTGGCCCTGGACATCACCGTGGTGGGCGCCAAGCGAATCCACGAGTCGCTGCGCGAGATCGTGAACGTGGGCCGCGACTTCGCCGGCACCGACATCACGCGTGAGCCGATCCACATCAAGCCCGGCAACCATTACGTGATGGGCGGCATCAAGGCCGACATCCATGGCCAGACCGAGATTCCCGGCCTCTACGCCGCCGGCGAGTGCGCCTGCGTCTCGGTGCACGGCGGCAACCGGCTGGGGGCAAACTCCCTTCTGGACACGCTGATCTTCGGGCGCCGCTCGGGCTCCCACGCCGCCGAGCAGGCCCGGGGAATGCGGATGCCCACCCCCGCCGGCTCCGAGCTCGAGCGCGAGCGCCGGCTAATCGCCGAGATCACCTCGCGCGACCGCACCGGTCGCCGGATCTCGGAGGTCAAGGGCGAGATGGGCGAGGTCATGGACGCCGACGTGTCGGTGTTCCGCGAGGAGGGCCGGCTACGCAACGCACTGGAGGTGGTCAAGCGCCTCCAGGAGGAGGTAAAGACCGTGTCGGTGGACGACACGGGCTCGATCTTCAACCAGGACGTGCTCAGCGCGCTGGAGCTCCGGTTCATGCTCGACAACGCCGAGTGCATCGTGATGGGCGCGCTGGAGCGCAAGGAGAGCCGCGGTGCCCAGTACCGCACCGACTATCCGGAGCGAAACGACGATGATTGGCTCAAGCACATCAACCTGACCGCCAACGGCGGCGACGTGCCCGGGGTCAGCTACTCCGAGGTCACGATGACCCAGTGGGCGCCCGAGGAGCGCAAGTACTGATATGAGCTGGGGGCTCACCGCCCCAGGCCCCCGACGATCGCGATTGGCATGGCAGAGCTTTACACACTGAAATTGCGCCGCTACGACCCGGAGTCCGGGCAGGCCGCCTACTGGAGCGAGTACGACGTGGAGCAGGATCCGGAGCGCTCGGTGCTCCAGGGCATCCTCGACGCGCGCGACCAGGAGGACGGCTCGATCGCCATCCGCTGCTCCTGCCGCGCCGCCATCTGCGGCTCCTGCGCCGTGCGCATCAACGGCAGGTCCGCGCTGGCCTGCAACACCCAGCTGGGCCACGCCCAGGCCAAGGCCGGCAAGGGAAACCCGATCGTGGTCGAGCCGATGGGCAACATGCCCGTGCTCAAGGACCTGATCGTGGACATGGACGC
>JBPCNQ010000214.1:0-5141 GCA_051001095.1 Thermoleophilaceae bacterium | reverse complement strand
AGGGCCAAGGGCGCGAACCAGACCACGTAGAGGTAGAACCAGTGGGTCATCGTCAGCTGCAGGGCGATGATCACCGCGGCCCCGAGCGCCGCGACCTGGACGACATCCCTGCGACGCGGGACCAAGGCGACGAGGAGAGCGAGCAGGGCGGCGGCGGCCTTGGCCGCGGTCTGGAGTCCGTGAAGCGACTCGACTTGCCCCCAGATCGAGAAGGGCGACGGCCGGGAGGCCTGGTAGCCGACGGTACGGTCGTAGAGCTCACCCACGCCCCCCTCGGGCACGAACGGCACGAAGGCGGCCAAGAGCACGAAGACCGCGGCCGCCGCGTAGACGACCAGGGAGCGCAGGCGCCTCGGGCCCTGCCGCGTCCCCGCCGCGAACAACGGGGCCAGGACGAGGAGGACGAACTTGGCCGCGGTTCCCAGGGCGATCGCCGCTCCCCGCGCGGCCGCCGAGGCGCCCGAGCGCGCCGGGCCGAGCGTCAGGGCGAGCATGGCCAGCACCGTGAACAGCCCCACCAGGGAGTCGTTGGAGTTGGTCTGGAGGGCGAACAGGGCGTAGGGGTAGGCCGCCCAGGCGAAACCCAGAGCCAGGCCCAGCTCGCGGCCCGGCGGCCCGGCGCGCAGGCGCATGCCGAGCAGGATCAGCCCGGCCAGCGTCAGGAGGTCGAAGGCGATAGCCGCGCCGTGGGCGGCTCCCAGGTCGTCCCAGGCGCCACTCCACGGGATCGCCTGCTCGAAAGGCACGTAGGAGAGGTAGCCGACCGGTCCGTAGGTGTCGCCGCGCTCCACATCCTTGCTGAAGCCCGGCCCGTAAAGGGGATCGCCGTCGGCTATTCGGTCAGCACCGACCTCCCCCGCGTACCCCACGTCGATCACGTTGGAGTCGGTCGCGTTGAGCGCCACGCGAAACCCCACGGGCAGGACCGGTCCCAGCGCCAGCAAGGTGAGCGGCACCAGCGGGATCAGCCGTCCGTGGCCGCGGCGGGGCCTAAAGCCCGCGATCAGCAGGCGCACCAGCAGGTAGGCCAGCACCGGGTACACCAGCGGCACCGACACCCCGATGTCGCCCCGGTTGAAGAAGACGTGGGAGGCGCTGAAGGCCAGCAGCACCAGCAGGTCCAGGTGCAGCAGGCGAAACGGCCGCCGGGGATCGACGAACGGGATCAGGAATATCAGGCACAGGGGGATCCACACCCACGGGGCGTTGAGCTTTCGCCCGAACGCCCCCGCGTAGCCGCGCGCCATGGTCCAGGCCACCTGCGGGCCCGTCCACGACTCGAGGATCGCGCCGGTCGCGTCGTCCACGCGGACCTGGGCGACCTCCGTGTCGCGGTCGAAGTAGGACACCTGCCACCGGCCCGGGCCGCGCGTGTACACGGCCGGGGTGAAGCGGCGGTGCCTGCCGCGCTCGGCGCGAACCTTCTGCGCCCGGGCCGCGATGCGCCTGACGCGGCGGCCGTCCAGCCGGTAGCCCGCCGGAGGCTTTGTGAGCGAAGCGGGAGCGCGCAGCTGAGGCCCGGCCTGCGCCGCGGGCGCGTACAGCACGGCGGCAAGCACCAGCACCAGCACGACCGGAAGGCCGCGCGTCAGGATGCGGGTGAGCGAAGCCCGAAGCTCCACATCTTGTTCCCGACGAAGTTGAGGGGCGTGGCGGCCCCGATGGAGACCGCCTGGGCCGCGATCGCGGGCACGCCGGCGCGCGTGATCAGCACCTCCAGCAACAGCGCCGCGAAGACGAACGCCGCGCCGCTGACCGCGAAGAAGCGCGCGGCCTGGAAGCCCACGTGACCCTCTCTCGCGCCGAATGTCCAGTGCCGGTTCCACCAGAAGTTGTTGAGCACCGCGATCACGAAGGCGATCGCCGCTGCCACCAGATGGTGAACGTTCGCGAGCTTCACCGCGGCGGCGAAGACGGTCAGGTTCACCACGTAGCCCGAGCCCCCCACCGCGCAGAACTTGGCCAGCTGGATCCAGTTGTGCCGGCGCCCGATCCCGTGGCGGAGCCTGGTGTGCGCCCGCAGGCGGGCCGGCTCGCCCACCTTCAGGCCTCTCCGATCCCGAAGTGGTCGAGCACCAGCGGCGTCACGTCCTCGATCGACCACTGTGCGCCATCGGCCCGCACAGGGCCCCCCAGGCCGTGCATCAGCAGGACGCCGAGGGAGTCGCAGCGGTGCAGGGAGCCGTGGCTGCCTCCCCCGACGTGATCCGAGCCGCCCCAGTCGGTGAACTCGAAGCCGGGCTCGGCGGAGATGATCACCTCGCCGGCCCGCGGGCACGTGAGGGCCGACCACAGCCGGCGCAAGGCGTCGGGATAGTCGCCGCTGAGCAGCGAGCCCCCGCTCACGAACAGGTCGAGGGCGGCGTGGTCTCCCTCCACCTCCCAGGTGTTGCCGCGCGCGTCGCGCAGCTCGCCGCCCGGCCGGAAGCGCAGGCCGCCGCGGGGAGTCCAGACCGCACCGTGGCCGGCCTCGAGGCGCGCGATCACGTCGACCCCGCGCACGCCCTCCAGGTCCTCGGCCACCTGGCGGGCCAGGACCTCGCTCCGCTCGGGGTCGAGGATGTAGATCTGGGCCGAGCGCGACCCCGGGCAGACGGCGAGGAGCGCGGACTCGGGGTCGTGGTCCACGGGCGCCATCACCCGCCAGCCGTCGAGAGACGCGGACAGGTTGGTGGCCTCCCGGACCGTGTCCTGGGAGTGATCGGACATGACGAGCACCGCGTGGTCGGCCAGGAACGCGTCGGGCCCACCCGCGGCCTGCATGAGCCGGTCAAGCGCGCGATCGGCCTCCGCGATCGAGGCGGGCTGGGCGTCGGGCCCGGCCCGGTGCGAATGCCTGTCGTTGTCGGGCAGCGAGAACAGCAGGAAGTCGAACAGGTCGTGCTCGACGAGGTGGGCCCCCACGCAGGCCGCGTGCTGATCGCGCTGCCCGGGCATGCCCAGGGTGGACTGGCAACCAGTGTTCTGGGAGTCGAACAGGTCGGCGTAGAACAGCTCACGCGCGCCCCACACCGCGTGACGGAACTGCGCGGCCTCGGCCAGGCGCCAGTAGGGAGAGTCCCCCGAGGGCTCGTGGCGGTGGCGGCCGCGATAGATCAGGTAGGTGGTGCACGCCGTGCGCAGCCCGGCGTCGTCGAGGTGCTCGAACACCGTCCGCCTCTCCTGGGTGAGGTGGGACAGGTTCATGTTGTAGACCGTGTCCTGGAGCGAGCGGAACAGGCCGTGGGCGCGGCTTGCGCCAAACGACGTGCCGTACTCCACGTAGCGCTCCTCCCCCCGGTGGTACCAGTTCATGGACGGGATCAGGTGCTCTTGAGGGCCCAGGCCCGTCGCGATGGCCGAAGCCGCGACCGGCGTGACGGAGGGGAAGGTGGAGACGCAGTCATCGGCGTAGTGACCCTCCTCCATCAGCCGGGCCAGCACGGGCGCGCCTCCCTCCGCCACCGCCCGCTCGAGCGCCTCCGGCGCGAGGGCGTCGATCACGGCGAGGACGACCTTCTTCACGCCGAAACGGCGGCCGGTCACCGAAGGATCCGCAGCCCGGCGTACTTGCGGTCGCCTTCGTTGCGGCCCCGGATCAGTAGCACGACGAAGGCGATCAGCGCCAAAAAGGCCACGGGGGGAACGAAGATCGAGATGGCCGCCAGCAACAGCGCGGCGGCGTCGGCGAAGACGGCGAGGAAGCCGGCCGCCGAGTCGTCCAGCCGTCGGCGGGCGCGATCCAGCAGGCCGCCCACTCCGGCGTAGGCGAGCAGCGCACAGGCCACCCCGCCGACGATGCCGGCCACCGGGGGCCCACCACCCTCCGCCAGAGAGCCGGCGAACAGCAGGGCACCGAGCACAGCCGCGAGCACCGCCGTGCCCACGGCAACCGCGCGCCGGTTCGCCCCCGAACGTTCGGCCCCGTACGAAACCGCCGCCAGGGCCAGCACCGCCACCAGGAAGGCCGGGCTCTCCAGGAACTGCCAGCCGGTGCCGTCGAAGTCCAGGCCCAGGTCACCGCGGGCCAGCGCTCCCGCAAGCAGCGGCGGCAGGAAGGGGCGCACGCCGGTCGCGCCGGCTAGTCCGGCGCCCTGGCCGATGTCTAGGACGAGGGAGATGGCAGAGGTGTCCGAAGAGGTTGGGGGTCGCTTTGGACCGGTACGCTGCGTCGGGACGATAGACGACCGCGGGGTCCGGCCCGGGCGCCCGCCAGGACCGCCCGCCGCGGTGGCGAACGACCTCACCATGACCCCCTCGCCAAAGCCCCCGTCGCGCTCGACATCGCGGGACCTCGAGCGCTACGCGGGGCTGTTCGCGGCCCGCACGCGGGTCATGACCTCGTCGGCCATGCGCGACATGATGGCCGTGACCGCCCGGCCGGAGGTGATCTCCCTCGCCGGCGGGCTGCCCGACACGTCCACCTTTCCCCCGGAGACGCTGGCCGCGGTGACCGCGCGGATAGCGCAGGAGTCCTCGGCCAAGGCGCTGCAGTACGGCCCCACCGACGGCCTGCCCGAGACCAAGGACTGCATCGCCGAGGTGATGGCGGCCGAGGGGATGCGGGTGGACACCGACGACGTGCTGGTCACCACCGGGGGGCAGCAGGTGATCGACCTCGTGGTCAAGACGCTGATCGACCCGGGCGACGTGGTGATCGCCGAGGGGCCCACCTACCCCGGGGCGGTGCCCACCTTCAACGCCTATCAGGCCGATGTCGTGCAGATCGACATGGACTCCGAGGGCATGCGGGTCGATCTGCTGGAGGAGGCGATCGACGCCCTCGAGCGCGAGGGCCGCAGGCTCAAGTTCATCTACACCGTCCCGACGTTCCAGAACCCCTCCGGGACGACCATGTCGCTGGCGCGCCGGCGGCGGCTGGTGGAGATCGCCAACGAGCGCGAGCTGCTGGTGCTGGAGGACAACCCCTAAGGGCTGCTGCGCTACGAGGGCGACCCGCTGCCGCCGCTCTACCGCCTCGACGGGGGCGTGTACGTGATGTACCTGGGCACCTTCTCGAAGATCCTCTCTCCCGGGATCCGGCTGGGCTGGGTGGTGGCCCCGCCTCCCGTCCTCGAGAAGATCAACGTGGGCAAGCAGGGTACGGACCTGTGCACCTCGACGCTGTCCCAGCTCATGGTCCAGGCCTACTTCGAGCGGGG
>JBPCNQ010000213.1:0-5841 GCA_051001095.1 Thermoleophilaceae bacterium | reverse complement strand
TCCTTGGATCAGGTTCAGCCTCACCGCCCACTATCACCAAGCCAGAACGCACCTCCGCCGAATCCAGGAAACGGAAGGTCTGTTCCGTGCCTGTTACGAACTGGCAGAGGACCGCAAGCTCCCGGAGCGGGTCGTCGGCCCTCTGGTCGATGCCGCGTTCGGCTTTCGACTGCGGAACTCGTCATACCGGGAGATCGTTGAGATGACGGAGGGTGACGAAATCTCCGAGTTGACGGCAAGCCGCGATCTCCGCGCAGTGGTCGATGCGAAGCTCATTCAGCCGGTAGGCCAGAAGAGGGGGCGCTACTACCTCGCGCAACAAGTGCTCTTAGATACGCATCAGAGGATTCGCGCAAGCAGAGAGCCGAAGGAACACTCTGATCCCTTCGCCCTCGCCCGCCACCAACTGCAGCTATCTCTGACCTGAGTGCCGTTCGACCGGGTACCCCGCCTTTTGTGGCTATTGGATTACGGTCACGACCGGGGCGGAGGCTCGCCCTCGTGGGCGCGAGGTCCAGGTCGCACCCCCTCGCCGTGGCCGACTAGGGTGGCCCGCATGTCCATCGTCATCGTCGGTGCGGGGCCGAACCTGGGTCTCGCGATCGCCCGCCGCTTCGGCCGCGAGGGGCTGGCCGTGGGGCTGGTCTCGCGCACCCATCCAGGCTCGACGACCTGGCCTCCCAGCTGGAGGCCGACGGCATCGGCGCCGCGGGCGCGGCCGCCGACATCCGCGACCCCGACGCGCTTGCGGGCGCCATCGCCACGCTGGCCGAGCGCCTCGGGCCGGTGGAGGTGCTCGAGTACTCGCCGCTACCCGCGCCAGAGTTCATGAAGCCGATCCTCGAGACCGGAGTCGACGACGTCCGTGGCCCGCTCGAGTTCAGCGTGCTCGGAGCGGTTGCCGCGACGCAGGCCGTAGTCGGGCCGATGCGCGAGGCGGGCCACGGCACGATCCTCTTCACCACCGGCGGCGCCGCGGTCAGCCCGTACCCGGCGCGAGCCGGGGTGGGCATCTCCTTTGCCGCCGAGATCGCCTACGCCCGCATGCTCCACGAGGAGCTTGGAGACCAGGGCGTGCACGTGGCCCACACCGCCATCGGCGGACGGATCGCGCCGGGCGAGGACCACGAGCCCGACGACGTGGCCGAGATCCTATGGCGTCACCACACCGAGCGTGGGGGCTTCCAGACGCGCCTTGGCATCGACTGATCCGGCGCTTCGCCGGCCACGAGCGCTTCGGCCACCTCGACGTGGCGGTCAACAACGCCGGCTACGGCTGTGCATGTGACACACATCGCCACCCGTGCCCGGCCCCGGTGACCCAGCAGTCACCGGTCAGGGCCGGTCAGGCGTCGCGGCCCGGATGGCGTGCGTACGAATATCTCCCAGGAGTGCAGCGCGTAGAAGGCCTGGGGACGTGCGCGGATCCGGCGGGCGAAGCGCGACACCGCCCGCACGTACAGCGACGACGGGTTGTAGGCGTACAGCGCGCGGCCCACATCGCGCCGGGCGCCGGATGCGCGCAGGTAGTTGGCCGCGCCCATGATCGCATCGCGCGGATCGCGGATGTCGCCGCCCATGCCGTAGGCCCGCCAGGTGGAGGGGATGAACTGCATCGGGCCCTGCGCACCGGCCGAGGAGCGGGAGCGAATCTTGTTGAAGCCGGTCTCCACGAAGTTGACGGAGGCCAGGACCTCCCAGGGCACCCCGAAGCGGCGCCCGGCGCGCCGGTAGTAGCGGCGCAGGACATCGGGCGGCAGCGTCCTTCCCGTCTTGAAGCGCACACGCCGGGTGGTGCCGTTGAGCCGCTCCAGTGCTTGTCGGGCCGCCACCAGATCGCCGGCCTCCGCCCGCGCCGGGCCACGCAGTCGCCGCCGGACATTCGCGGCCAGCCGGGGCCGCCCGCCCAGGTGGAGGTACAGGCGCTGCTGGAGCAGGGCGTAGGCAGAGACGTCCCGGGGCGTACTTCCACGGTCCGGCCGGCCATGGAAGCGCCAGCGATCCACCGCCGCGTGCAGGGCGATGGTGGTGTCGCTCAGCCGGGCGGCCAGCGGCCCCGCCGTGCGCGGGATCGGTGCGCCCGTCGGAGGCAGCGGCTTCCCGGAGCCTCTCGCCGCCCGGTCGGCATCCGGGCCGCACGCCGAGAGGGAGAGCAGGAGGAGCCCAAGCATGATCGCCCGGTGCATCGAGTCGGACCCTAGTCGAGCGCGATCGGCCCGGGGCCCTGTGCGCCCCGCGAGGCGTACCGCCACGCCGTCGCTTATATGAACGTGATGGCCCAACGACCCGAACCCAACCGCTGGGCGGTGCTCGCCCTGCTCGGCGTCGCCCAGCTGATGGTCGTGCTCGACGCGACGATCGTGAACATCGCCTTGCCCTCGGCCCAGCGCGCGCTGGACTTCTCCACCGAGAACCGGCAGCGGATCATCACCGCCTACGCGCTGGCATTCGGCAGCCTGCTGCTGGTCGGCGGCAAGCTCGGTGACCTGTTCGGACGCAAGTGGACCTTCATCGGCGGGCTGATCGGCTTCTCGGTCGCCTCCGCCATCGGGGGCCTGGCGCAGTCGTTCGGCGTGCTGGTGGGCGCGCGGGCGCTTCAGGGCCTGTTCGGAGCGCTGCTGGCCCCGTCGGCGCTGTCGCTGCTCACCGTGACCTTCGCCGACTCGCCCGACCGCAACAAGGCCTTTGGCATCTTCGGCGCGATCGCCGGCGGTGGCGCCTCGATCGGACTCCTGCTGGGCGGCGTGCTGACCGAGACGCTGTCGTGGCGCTGGTGTTTGTACGTGAACCTGGCCATCGCGCTGCCCGCCGTATTCGTGGCGCTGCGGCTGCTCCACAACCCGGAGCAGGCCGCGCGTCCGCGCATCGACTGGCCCGGCGTGATCGCGGCCTCCACGGGGCTGTTCGCGCTGGTGTACGGCTTCTCCAACGCGGAGACGGACTCGTGGACGGCCCCTCTCACCGTCTTCGCGCTCGCGGCAAGCGTGGTGCTGCTCAGCCTGTTCGTGGGGATCGAGCGCCGCGCGGCCCATCCGCTGCTGCCGCTGCACATCGTGTGGGATCGCGGCCGCGGCGGTGCGTACGCGGCGATCGCCCTCGCCGGCTCGGGCGTATTCGGAGTGTTCCTGTTCCTCACCTTCTACATGCAGCAGACGCTGGGCTTCTCGGCGCTGAAGACGGGCCTGGCCTTCCTGCCCATGACCGCGATGATCGTGATGTCGGCGACGACCGTGCAGACCCGGCTACTGCACCGCATCGGCGCCCGGTGGCTGGTGGCGGTCGGCATGGTGCTTGGGCTGGTGGCGATGATCATCTTCACCCGCCTGGAGCCGGGCAGCAGCTACGCCACGCACGTGCTTCCCGGCCTGCTGGTGATCGGGGTGGGCATGGGATGCATCTTCGCCCCGGCGTTCGGGACGGCCACGCTGGGCGTGCAGGGCACCGAGGCCGGCGTCGCGTCCGCGATGGTGAACACGTCGCAGCAGGTGGGCGGCTCGATCGGCACCGCGCTGCTGAGCACGATCTTCGCCGGGGCGGTGTCGGGCTACGCGTCGAGCCATCCGCGAGGGCCGGGCCTGCAGGCCGCGGCCACCGTCCACGGCTACACCACAGCGTTCTGGTGGACGGCGGGGATCTTTGCTCTCGGGCTGCTGATCGCGCTGCTCGTCCTGCCCGAGCACGAGGGATTGGCCGCGCCGGCCGCCGAGCCGGTCGCGGTGGGCGCCAACTGAGGCTTCTGCGGGCCTGGCCCGCCTGCACCAAACCTCCACACGCCCCCCTCCCGGGGCCCACAAACCCGCCCTACAGTGCGCTCCATGCAGGGACGGAGCATCGCGGTGGTCGAGGACGAGCGCGTCATCGCCGAAGCGGTCGCCGCCCGGCTGCGCAAGGAGGGCTTCGAGGCCCACACCGCGGGCGATGGCCCCGCCGCCATCGAGCTCTGCCGCACGCTGCGCCCGGACGCGGTGGTCCTCGACCTGATGCTCCCGGGCATCGACGGCCTGGAGGTCTGCCGCGAGATCCAGCGCGACCGCCACGTGCCGGTGCTGATGCTCACCGCGCGCGACTCGGAGGCCGACCTGCTGGTCGGGCTCGGCGTCGGCGCCGACGACTACATGACCAAGCCGTTCAGCATGCAGGAGCTCGTCGCCCGCCTGCGGGCCCTGCTGCGCCGCTCCGGCAGCTCGGCAGCGGCCGGCGGCGGCCCGCCCAACGTCGGCGAGCTCGCCGTCGCGACTGCTGGGGCATGCGGCGACGCTGTGGGTGGGTGCCGTGCTCGCCTGGTGGCCGCGGGCGGGGCGCTTGGGAGGACGAAGGCGCTGCCGAGGGCGATCGTCGCGGTGAGCGCCGCTGCAGTCCTCGCCTTCAGCGTGCTCAACCACGAGGGACTGGTGGCGGACCAGAACGTGGACCACTACGAGCGGACGGGGAAGATCGACGCCGGGTACCTCGCGACCCTCGGTCCCGACGCGACGCCCGCGCTCGCCAACCTTCCTCGAAGGGTCGCCCCCTGGCTGGTCGAGCGTACCGCGGCGCCTGCCAAGGCAATGGCCTCTTCGCGCTCAACCTGAGCCGCGCTCGTGCCCGGGCGGCACTGGACAAAGGGCCCCGCGACTGACGCCCTGGAAGCCTCGACTAGGCCGCCGCGCCCACCGCCTCCTCGAGGTGAAGCGGGACCAGCACGAAGATCACCGCTCCGTCGCGTATGCGGACCGAGGTGCCGGGCCGGAAGGGCTCGAAGTCGCTCGACTTGGTCTCCCTGGGCGGCACGCCCCAGCAGGCGGTGGCCCACCCGCGAGCCGTACGGCGCACGGAGCGCGCAGCGCCGCGCTCACTGAGCTGCCAGCCCGTGGCCTCGAGGCGCGATCCGTGCCACAGCTCCCACCGCCAGCGGGTGAACGGCAGCCGGTCGGGCGGAAGCTCGTGCAGTGCGTAGCCGAGGGTCAGCGGCTCGATCGAGGGCACCGCCGTGAGGTTAATGAGCGACCGGGCGGTCAGCCTTCAAGGTCAAGCTACGAGATGGCCGACGGCCGTCACCGCACGTTGGCGTAGAACCGGATGCTTCCGCGGCCCCGCCGGCAGCGAACCGTGAGGCCCTCGACCGAATCGCTTCTCCCGCGGCATCGGTAGCCGAGTGCCGTTCGCCGAACGCGTCCGTCACGCTTGACCCCCCGGCCCCACGCCCGGACCACTTGGCGCGCCTTTCGGCAGCCGACCCGGTACGCAGAGATCACGTCGCCGCCATAGGTGTTGCGGCACGACGTGGCGGAGGCGTTGACCGACGCGTGAGCGGCGTGGGCATGAGACGCGGGCGCCATCGCGACGAACAGCAACACGGTGAACACGAGACCAAGGGGACTCCTCACCACTGCGAGGCTATCGGTGCGGAGTCCCGGTAGGAAGACCTCGGTGGCCGCGTCGGCGGGACTGCGTTCTTGTTCTCGAGCAGCACTGTGGAACTCCTTCGTCAGATGGTTGATGCTGGCCCCCGTGCTACCTGATTACGACTACGGAGTGGCGCCGTCGCGTGCGCGAGCGGGCGGTGACGTGGCTGGATGCCCAGCTCGCCACCGCCGGCCTCGAGCGCACCGGCCCGGTCGAGCAGCCGCACGTGCGCCCGTGGGCAACCGCGCTCAGGGCGCCGACCACCGGCGGCCCGGTATGGCTCAAGGCGGCCGGACCCGGCACGGCGTTCGAGGTCGGGGTCTACGATCTGTTGCACGAGGTCGCGCCCGCCCACGTGCTCACCCCGCTCGCGACCGACATCGATCGCGGCTGGGTGGTGCTCGAGGACGGCGGCACGCCGCTCGGCGAGCGCCTGAGCGCCGACGCGCTGGTGGA
>JBPCNQ010000212.1:0-2525 GCA_051001095.1 Thermoleophilaceae bacterium | reverse complement strand
CTCCCGCGCCTGGTCGAGCAGCTCGATCGAGCGGGGATACAGCGGGGCACGCCGACGCTGGTGCATCCGGTCGGCCAGTCCCCGGCCGATCAGGGAGAAGTCCGAGCGGGCCAATCCCAGCATCAGCAGCGAGGCGTGGGCCACGTTGAAGACGGCGTCGGCGATGGGCATCTCGGAAGGGAGGGCGGCCCGGGCCTCGAGCGTGGAGACGGGATCGGGCGGGACGGCGATCACGCCCTCCAGGCCCTCGGCGGGCTCGATCCGCACAGGTGCGCCGTCGCCGCACACGACGATGCCGCCCAGCAGCGCGGCGGCCACGTTGTCGGGGTGGCCCTCGAGCTCGTGGGCGCGCTCGAACAGCGGCGCGTCGAGCTCGAACATGTGGTCGGCGGCCGACAGCCCGGCCACGATGGCGGCCGCGCTGGAGCCGAGTCCCCCGGAGGGCGGGATCTGCGAGCGGATCCGAAAAGCGAGCCCGTCGGCGGGGTGCAGCGCCTCGAAGGCACGAACGCACAGGTTGCCGCGGTCCAGCGGGATGCCCGCGACGTCGCACTCCACGGAGAACTCGCCCGTCTCCTCCACCTCGAGCTCGAGCACCGGGGACAGCGCCGCGGCAAGGGCGTCGTAGCCCGGTCCCAGGTTGGCTGAGGACGCGGGCACGCTCACGATGCGGCGGCGGTTCACGCCGATGCCCTGAACGGACCGGACGTCGTGTCCGGTCCTGCCCCCAGCACGGCCCGCTCGACGCTGTCGATGTCGGGCTCGCAGGGGATCACCGAGGAGGCGCGGTTCATCGCGGTCTGGGGGTCTTTCAGGCCGTGACCGGTGAGCACGCACACCACCCGCCCCTCGGCGCCGTGAGCGAGTAGGCCGGCCACCGAGGCGGCCGAGGCCGGCTCGCAGAAGACCCCCTCGCGCGAGGCCAGCAGGTCGTAGGCGTCGAGGATCTGCTCGTCGGTCACCGCCCGCACCTGTCCCCGGGAGCCGGTGAAGGCGCCCATGGCGTCCTCCCACCGCGCGGGGTTGCCGATCCGGATGGCCGAGGCCACCGTCTCGGGCGACTCGACCGGGGCCCCTTCCACCAGCGGCGCCGCCCCCGCTGCCTGGAAGCCGTAGAGGCGCGGTCGCACGCCGTACTCCTCAAAGCCGCGCCAGTAGGCGGACACGTTGCCCGCGTTGCCCACCGGGATGCACAGGGCGTCGGGGGCCTCACCCAGCGCGTCGCAGATCTCGAACGCCGCCGTCTTCTGCCCCTCGATCCGGTACTCGTTGACCGAGTTGACCAGCGCCACAGGGTGGCGATCGGCCAGGTTTCGCACCAGGGTCAGCGCCTGGTCGAAGTTGCCGCGCAGCGCTATCACCCGCGCACCGTGCATCAGCGCCTGGGCCAGCTTGCCGGTGGCGATCTTGCCCTCGGGAACGATCACCGCCCCGCGCAATCCGGCCCGGCCGGCGTAGGCGGCGGCGCTGGCGGCGGTGTTGCCGGTGGAGGCGCACACCACGGCCTCCGCCCCCTCGGCGAGCGCCGCCGACACGGCCACGGTCATCCCGCGATCCTTGAACGAGCCGGTGGGATTGGCCCCCTCGACCTTCAGCCACACCTCACAACCCGCCCGCTCGGAGATCACCGGGGCCCACACCAGCGGTGTATCACCCTCCTCGAGGGTGACCAGCGGCTCCACCGACAGGCGGTCCCTGTAGCGCCAGAGGCTCATCGGACGATTTGGCACGGATGCCGAATCGTCCGCGTCCGCATCACAATTTGGCATGGATGCCGAATCGTCCGCGTCCGCATCACTCGAACGTCTCCCCGATCACGCGGATGACCCGCGGCGGCGACCTGACGAAGTCCAGCCGCCCGATCAGCTCCACCGCCGCCCGGAACCTGGACTCCAGCACCGGGTGCATCACCATGGCCAGACGGGCGTCGGTGCCGAGGCCCTTCTGGACCACCGACTGGATCGACGCGCCCTGCAGGCCCAGCAGCTCGGCCACCTGGGCGAGCACGCCGGGATGGTCGGCCACCTCCACGTGCAGGTAGAAGGAGGACTCGCGGTCGGTGACCAGCTCGACCGGCTGGGCCGGCGGCGGGTGAAACGGCGGCGGGATCATCGCCGAGATCACGTCGCCCAGCACGGCGGAGGCCGTCTGGGTGCCGCCCGCGCCCGGGCCCGAGAGCGTGATCTCGGTGATGGCCGACGACTCGATCGTCACCGCGTTGTAGGAGCCGCTCACCGCCGCCAGGGGGTGGCCGGCGAACAGAAACGCCGGATAGACCATCACCGACAGCCCGCCGTCGACGCGCTCGGCGCTGCCGATCAGCTTGAGCGACAGCCCCAGCTCGCGCGCGTAGGCGATGTCCTCTGCGGTGATCTGCTCGATCCCCTCGCGCGGGACATCGTCGATGTGCACCGGGGCGCCGAAGGCCAGCCGGGCGATGATCGCCATCTTGGCGGCGGCGTCGGCGCCGGTCACGTCGTCGGTGGGATCGGACTCCGCGTAGCCGAGGCGCTGGGCCTCGGCCA
>JBPCNQ010000211.1:0-5106 GCA_051001095.1 Thermoleophilaceae bacterium | reverse complement strand
GCGCCAACGCCCAGAGCCGTGTGCTCGAGGACACGCTGGTCCGCTACGGGGTGAGCTATCAGGTGATCGGCGGCACGCGCTTCTACGAGCGGGCCGAGGTCAAGGATGCGCTGGCCTACCTCACGCTTCTCACCAACCCGCGGGACGTGGTCTCCTTCCAGCGCGTCGTCAACTCGCCCAAGCGCGGGATCGGCGACACCTCGCAGGGCCGCATCGTCGCGCACGCGAACACGATGGGCGAGCCGGTGTTCGACGTCGCGCTGGACCCCGCGGCCGTGCCCGGGCTGGGCGCCGCGGCGGTCAAGGCCGTCGGCCGCTTCATGGAGGCGATGGAGAAGCTGCGCGACCAGGCCGACGGCGCGTCGGTGGGCGACCTGCTCCAGGACGCCCTGAGCGACACCGGCTACATCGCCGCGCTGGAGGCCGAGCGCACGATCGAGAGCCAGGGCCGGGTGGAGAACCTCGAGGAGTTGGTGGGCGTGGCGCGCGAGTACGACGCGTCGGCCGAGGAGGCGAGCGTGGAGGAGTTCCTCCAGCAGGTGGCGCTGTTCACCGCGCAGGACTCGATCTCCGACGACGAGGGGGTGGTCACTCTCATGACACTGCACACCGCGAAAGGGCTCGAGTACGACATCGTCTTTTTGATCGGCATGGAGGACGGGGTGTTTCCCCACTCGCGCTCGATCGAGGCCGGCGACATCGAGGAGGAGCGGCGCCTGTTCTACGTCGGCGTCACGCGGGCGCGCAACGAGCTGTACCTGACCCACGCCCGGACCCGCGCCATGTACGGCGGGCGCGAGTTCAACGTGCCCAGCCGCTTCCTCGGCGAGGTGCCCTCCGAGCTGACCGACGCCGATGCCCCGGGAGGCACAGGGGGGCAGCCCTCGGCCCGGTCGCTCGCGGGATCGTGGAGCGCCCCTCGGCCGGGGGCCGCCGCGGTGACCGAGCCCGGGGGCGCAGCGGGCTTTGCCCTGGGCGACGACGTGACCCACGTGCGCTTCGGCGACGGGGTGGTCACGGGCATGGAGCCGGGCGGGCTGGTGGTCGTGCGCTTCGCCTCCGACGGAGCCGAGCGCAAGCTGATGGCCGATTACGCCCCGCTGAAGAAGCGAACGGGTTGAGCGCCCGCATCATCGACGGGAGGGCGGTCGCGGCCGCCGTGCGGGAGCGCGTGGCCGCCACCATCCGCGAGGAGGGCCTGAAGCCGGGCCTGGCCACCGTGCTCGTGGGCAACGACCCCGCGTCGGCGGTCTACGTGCGCATGAAGCGCGAGGACTGCGAGCAGGTCGGGATCGAGTCCTTTCATCACGAGCCGGGTGGCGATGTGTCGCGAGAGGAACTGGGGATGCTGCTCGCCGAGCTGAACGGCGACGGGCGGGTGCACGGCATCCTGCTCCAGCTGCCGCTGCCCGACCACCTCGAGGACGCGGAGATGACCGCGCTGATCGACCCGGCCAAGGACGTGGACGGCCTCACACCCGTGAACGCGGGCCTGCTGATCCACGGCCGCGAGGGCCTGGTGCCCTGCACCCCCGCCGGCGTGATGGAGCTGCTGGACCACGCCGGAGTGGATCTCTCGGGCACCCACGCCGTGGTGGTGGGGCGCTCTGCACTGGTCGGCAAGCCGCTGGCCGCGCTCCTCCTGGCCGCCGACGCCACTGTCACCCACTGCCACTCGCGCACGCGCGACCTGTCCGCCGAGTGCCTTCGCGCCGACGTGCTGGTGGCCGCCGCCGGCCGGCGCGACCTGATCACCGCCGAGATGGTCAAGCCCGGCGCCATGGTGATCGACGTTGGCACCAACCGCACCGACGAGGGCCTGACCGGCGACGTGGACTTCGATGCCGTGCGCGAGGTGGCCGCAGCGGTCACGCCGGTGCCCGGTGGCGTGGGCCCCATGACCCGGGCGATGCTGCTGGAGAACACGCTCCGGGCGGCGCAGCGTTCCAGGTGACGCTCCAGGTCGCCCAGCGACTGGACCAGTACCCGGTCGTTGACCAGGCACCGATCAGGACTGGCGCGACATCCCGGCTCATCCGGCGTCCGTACCCGGCCTGATGGCTTCGACTCCGTTTGCTCAGAGCGTCTCGTCTTCGTCCCCGACGCGCGGGTAGGACGGCTCGCCATGGCCACGCACGAGAGGTTCATGCCCGTGCCTCCCGAGGCCATCTGGGAAGTGCTGGCCGATCCGGTGAGCTACGGCTACTGGGTCGCCGGCTCCAGGGCGATCCGCGACGCGGAGCCCGAGTGGCCCGCGCGGGGGTCGAGGTTCCACCACACGGTGGGCGCCGGACCCCTGAAGGTCGCCGATCACACCGAGGCGGTGGAGGTCGATCCCCCGAGGCTGCTCAAGCTCCGCGCCAAGGGCCGGCCGGCCGGTACCGCCACCGTGACGATGTCGCATGATCCCCAGGCCCCAAGCCGGCGGGACCGTGGTGTCGATGACCGAGAATCCCGACAGCGTGTTCGCGCTGCTCGCCCTGAATCCGCTCATCCACGTGTTCACGATCGCCCGCAACGCCGAGTCGCTGATGCGCCTGGAGGAGCTGGCGCTCCTGCAGGTCGAGCGCGAGGCCGCCGCGTGAGCGTGAGGACGTGTCGCGAGACGTCGGTGTGGCTGGACACGGGCCCGGCCCAGCCCGGATACGGCCGGTTGGAGGGAGAGGCGGTGGCCGACGTGGCCGTGCTCGGCGGCGGGATCGTCGGCGTCACCACTGCGCTGATGCTCCAGGAGAGCGGGGCCAGCGTCGTGCTGGTGGAGGCCGGCCGGATATGCCACGGCGTGACCGGACTGACCACCGCCAAGGTCTCCTCCCAGCACGGGATGATCTACGCCGACCTGCGGGAGAGGTTCGGTACCGACGACGCCCGCACCTACGGCCAGGCCAATCAGGCCGCGCTCGAGTGGATCGCCTGCCGGGTCCGCGACGACGAGATCGACTGCGACTTCAGGCGCCGGCCCTCCTGGGCGTACCTCTCCCCAGGGTCCTCGGCGAGCCAGGCCGAGGACGAAGCACGAGCCGCGAAGGACGCCGGCTTGCCCGCCTCCCTGGACGACGACGTCCCGCTGCCCTATCCGGTGGGGGCGGCGGTCCGCTTCGACGATCAGGCCGAGTTCCACGTACGCAAGTACATCGTGGCCCTGCTCGGGCAGTTCACCGCCCGCGGGGGCAGGGTCTACGAGAATTCGCGCGCGGTCGAGGTCGACACGGACGAGGACTGCCTGGTCAAGACGCCCGGCGGCCGGGTCAAGGCCCAGCGCGTGGTGGTGGCCACCCACTACCCCTTCCTCGACCGCTCGCTCGCCTTCGCCCGCGTTCATCCCCAGCGCTCCTACGCCATCCTCTGCCGCATCCAGGACGACCCCCCTCCGGGCATGTTCATCAGCGCCGAAGCGCCCACGCGGTCGGTTCGGTCGGTGCCGGTGGAGGGAGAGGAGCTGCTCCTCGTCGGCGGGGAGGGCCACAAGACGGGCACGGGCGGTGACACCCGCCGGCGCTACGAGGCGCTGGAGCAGTTCGCCCGGGAGCACTGGGCGGTCGAGTCGGTCGAGTACCGCTGGTCGGCCCAGGACAACACCACCGTGGACGGCGTGCCCTACGTGGGAGCACTCACGCCCCGTGAGCACCGGGTCTTCATGGCGACGGGATTCGCCAAGTGGGGCATGACCGGAGGCACGGCCGCGGCGATGATCCTCACCGACCTCTGCCAAGCGCGCGAGAACGCCTGGGCGCCGTTGTTCAACCCAAACCGGTTCAAGCCGGTCGCATCCGCCGCCAAGCTGCTCGAGGAGAACGCCCAAGCCGGCTTTCGCATGGTGCGCGACCGCGTGGTCAACCGCGGTCAGCGAGAAATCGAGAGCCTCGAGCCCGGCGAGGGCGACATCGTCAACCACCGGGGTCAGAAGGTCGCGGGCCACCGGCACGAGGACGGCTCGCTGGTGGCCGTCTCCACCCGCTGCACCCACCTCGGGTGCCAGGTCAACTGGAACACCGCCGAGCGCTCCTGGGACTGCCCCTGTCACGGCTCGCGGTTTGCCCCCGACGGCAGCGTGCTGCAGGGCCCGGCCGTCCACCGGCTGGAGCTCAAGCCACTCGATTAGACATTCGTGCCGGGGCCCCGCCGGCCGACCTCGGGCTAGGCTGCGTCGGGGATGGATCTGCGCAGGCTGAGAATCGGTGAATGGGCGGTGGCGGCGGTGGGCCTGCTCCTGCTGCTCGCGCTGTTTTTGCCCTGGTACGAGATGGCCGGGGTCAGCGTCAACGCGTGGGAGTCGTTCTCGGTCACCGACGTGATCCTGGCCGTGCTCGCCATTGCCGCGATCGCCGTGGTGCCCGTCGCCGCGCGTGCTCCCACCCCGTCGCCGGCGATCGCCCACGAGACGCTGACTTTGCTGGCCTCGCTCGTAGCCGTGCCGGTCGTGCTGTTCCGCGTGCTCGACCCCCCCGGTGGGGGACTGTCGCGGGCGGCCGGGGCCTACACCGGGCTCCTCTGCGTGATCGGCCTCGTCGCCGCGAGCCTGATCGCCATGCGCGACGAGCGGCTGAGCAGCCCGGGCAACCTGACCGACCCGACCGGCGTGCCGGTGGCCGCAGCGCCCGAGATGGAGACCCTTCCCGCTCCGCGGTGTTGAGCTTCCAGCGCCTGCTGCGAGCCGACGCAGCGGTAGCAGCGCGATACCGCGGCGCAGGACGCCGAGGCCCAGGAGAAGAACGCCGAGCTGAGGCTCGACTGCCGGTTTGGTCTGGCTCCGTCGCGGGCATCCGCGCGGAGGGAAGCGTCAACCCAAGCGAGAGGGAAGCCCACATATGAAGATCCTGCACGCAATCCTCAACACCATCGTCGACATCGTGATGCTGCCGTTCCGCGCCGTCGGCCGCCTGCTGGGCGCGGGCGAGTCGACCGCGAGGGGCGGCCGAAGGGGCGGCGGCCGGCGCCGCCCCTGAAACCTTGCCACTGCCACACGCGGCGCCAAAGCCGTCTAGGCTGGCCGCGTGTTCGGCAGGGGCAAGATCATGGCGGCCGGTGTGGTGGCGGTCGGCGCCGGTCTGCTCGGTGTGGGGGCGGCGCAGGGCAGGAAACCGGGGGGGGGTTCCTTCCCCCAGG
>JBPCNQ010000210.1:0-18286 GCA_051001095.1 Thermoleophilaceae bacterium | reverse complement strand
CTGGCCGCCGAGCGCCCGGCCGCCGAGGCCTTCCTGGTCCGCATACACCCGGGGGTGGCCGAGCTGCTGGCCGGCGGCCCCGGCCGGCCGCTGCTGGAGATCGAGGCAGAGACGCACAAGCACTTCCACTTCGAGGGATCCGAGGGTCTGCCGATCGACCACTTCGCGGTGACGCTCGAGGGCTCCAGCGAGGACGTCGAGGAGCGGGCGCTGCCCTTCCGCGAGGGCGAAGAGGTGCTGGTGACCATCGTCGAGCCGCACATGTACGCCGAGGACGACGCCGTGGCCAAGTTCGACGGCTACGTGATCTCGGTGGCCGGCGCCGGGAGGCTGGTGGGCAAGAAGACGCTGGTGCGCATAGAGGACGTGGGGCGCTCGGCCGCCTCGGCCGTGCTTGTCGAGGGCGCCGACGTGCTCGACGTACCGGCCGGTGCCCAGACCGCGAACGGACAGTCCGAGCCCGATACTGACTCCGGCAGCACAGACGAGCCAAAGACCCGGCGGCGGGGCCGCCGCGGCGGACGCGGACGCCGGCGCGCAGAGGGGGCGAGCAGCGAGTGATGTCGATGCGACAAAACCGGCATCCATGCCGGTTTCGTCAACGGCAATCGGCTTCGAGGCGCTCGGGCCACTTCACGGTCTTCGCCATGGCCCTCACCCTAGGCCTGAGCGCCTGCGGCGGATCGGATGAGGACGACGTCAAGTCGATCGCCGAGCAGGTGGCCAACAGCGACGAGAAGGTGTGCGACCACGTGACCGGGGACTTCCTCAAGGCGCTGGGCGGCTCGAAGAAGAAGTGCCGTGAGTCGGCCAAGCAGGACACGGGCGCCGGAAAGCCCAAGGTAAAGGACGTGAAGGTGGACGGGGACAAGGCAACGGCGACTCTCACCGATGGAAGGACCAAGGCAACGCTGCGGTTCGCCAAGGACGGGGGCGACTGGAAGGTCGACGGGGTTCGCTAAGATCGGCGATCCGGCGCTCCGGATGCCTTCGACGAAACCGGCATCGTGCCGGTTTCCCAAACGGCGGGGCGCCCTCTTTCTGTCATGTACGCAATCGTCAAAGTCGGTGGCAAGCAGTACCGCGTGGAGAAGGGCGATTCCCTGCTCGTGGACCGCATGCCCGAGGACGAGGGGGCCAAGGTCGCCCTCCGGCCGCTCCTGTTCCGCGGGGACGGCGACGATGCCGTGTTCTCCGCCGACGACCTGGCCAACATCAAGGTCGAGGCCACCGTCACCGGCCACGAGCGGGGCAAGAAGATCCACGGCCTGAAGTTCAAGCCCAAGCGCGGCTACAAGGTCCGGTACGGGCACCGCGCCGATCTCACACGTCTGGAGATTGGAGAGATGTCGAATGGCTCATAAGAAGGGGCTGGGCTCCTCCCGCAACGGACGCGACTCCAACGCCCAGCGACTGGGCGTGAAGGTCTTCGCCGGCCAGGCCGTCACCGGCGGTGAGATCATCGTCCGCCAGCGCGGCACCCGCTTCCGTCCCGGCGAGGGCGTGGGCATCGGCAGGGACGACACGATCTTCGCCATCCGGCCGGGCACGGTCCAGTTCAAGACCGGGCACCGCGGCCGCACGATCTCCGTCGAATAGCGGGCCCTGCCAACCGGCGCACTCCGGCGTCATCGCCTCCTCGTGTGCGGAGCACACGTCGTCGGCTCTTCCTTGGATTGCTTGGTTTTCGGACCCGCTAGGCGCAGGTGGTGACTGTCGGCTCCGGCCGGCCCTCCTAACCTTCGGCGCGTGTTCCACGATCGCGCCACCATCCACGTCCGCGGCGGCGCCGGCGGCGACGGCGCCGTCTCCTTTCGTCGTGAGGCCCACGTGCCCAAGGGCGGGCCCGACGGGGGCGACGGCGGCCACGGCGGCGAGGTCGTCGTGGTCTGCGATCCCTCCAAGCGGGATCTGGCCGAGTTCCACCGTGGCGGCCGCTTTGAGGCCCAGCGCGGCGGCCACGGGGAAGGAGCCCAGCGCCACGGCGCGAGCGCCGATGCCCTGGAGGTCCGGATCCCGCCGGGCTCGGTGGCCGAGGACGAGGAGCGGGGCGTGCGCTGGGACCTGGTTGAGCCGGGTCAGCGCGCCATCGTGGCCAAGGGCGGTTCCGGGGGCCGCGGCAACAAGTCCTTTGCGTCCTCGACCCGCCAGACCCCTCGCCTGGCCGAACGGGGCCTGCCCGGCGAGGAGGGCAAGCTCACGCTGAGTCTGCGGCTGCTCGCCGATGCCGGCCTGGTGGGCCTGCCCAACGCCGGCAAGAGCTCGCTGCTCGCGCGGATGACCGCGGCCCGCCCCAAGGTCGCCGACTACCCCTTCACCACTCTGGAGCCGGTCCTGGGTGCGATCGAGGCCGACGAGCGCCAGCTCGTGGTCGCCGACATCCCCGGGCTGATCGAGGGCGCCAGCGCCGGCGCCGGTCTGGGGCATGAGTTCCTGGCCCACGTGGAGCGCTGCCGGCTGCTGGTGCACGTGCTCGACCTGGCCCCGGTGGACGGGTCCGATCCCGTGGCCAACCATGCGACGGTGGAGGCCGAGCTGACCGAGCACGGTCACGGCCTGGCGAATCTGCCCCGCCTGGTGTGCCTGTCCAAGGCCGATCTTCTCGCTCCAGAGCAGGTGGCCGATCAGGTGACCGTCTGGCGGGAGCGTCTCGGCGCCGCCGTGATCGACGTCCTGGCCACCTCTGCCGCCACGGGAGTCGGGGTCGATGACCTGCGCGGCGCCCTGGTGCGAAGCGTGCCCGCTCAGCCGGAGCCCGACTCCCTCGAGGGAGCGGCCGAGGTCGCGGCCACCCACCGCGTGTTCCGGCCCGGCGCCGACGACGCGGTCGAGATCACGCGGACCCCCGGCGGCGTCTATCGGGTGCGGGGCAGCCGGGTCGAGCGCCTCTTTGCGCGCCACGACCTGGACAACGACGAATCGCTGCGCTACCTGGAGGATCGCCTCCGCTCCATGGGCGTGATCCATGCCCTCGGGGCGGCCGGATTTACGGCCGGAGACGACGTGGAGATCGCCGGAGTGGTCTTCGAGCTGGATCCCGGCGCCCCGCTACGCTGACGCGCCATGTCCGCCCGCCCCCTCTTCGCCGGCGCCGCGGTGTCGGCCTGCCTGCTGGCGGGGTGCGGCGGGGCCGACAGCGAGCAGGACGCCCAGCAGGTGGTCAAGGACTTCCCCACCGCGGTCAACGAGCGCGACGGGAAGAAGTTCTGCACCGAGCTGACCACCCGCGCCTATCTCGAGCGGGTCACCGCCACCATGGGCGACGCCTCGATCAGGCAGTGCGAGCAGCAGATCGACTCGCTGCGGCTGCAGCAGAAGTACAAGGTGGTGAAGTTCGCCAAGACGAAGATCGACGGCGACACCGCCACCGTGACCGCCGTGCTCGAGCTGCAGGGCAAGCGCCGCCCGCAGGTCTTTCGCCTGCGCAGGCAAGACGGCGAGTTTCGCCTGACCAGCGGCACCACGGACTAGGCTTCCCAGGTCGCTGGACCGCTCCAGACGACGCCCGCCGTACTCTCTCGGCCATGGCCATTGTCGTCGTAAAGCTTGGGTCGAGCATCGTCGCCGACCCCCGCGGCGAGGTGCGCATGGCGGTTATCGCCCCGCTCTGCGAGGAGGTGGCGGCGCGCCACGCCGCCGCGGACTCGGTGGTGATGGTCACCTCGGGGGCGATCGCGAGGGGCATGCGCCTGATGGGACTGGCCGTTCGGCCCGCCTCCATGTCAGAGCTGCAGGCGGCCTCGGCGGTCGGCCAGGGGCCGCTCTACCGGGTCTACGACGAGCTGCTGGCGGGCCACGGGGTCCCTAGCGCGCAGGTCCTGCTCACGTTCTTCGACATGTCGGCGCGCATCCACTACGTGAACGCCCGCCACACCCTGCGCAAGCTCCTGGACTGGCGCGTCGTTCCCGTGATCAACGAGAACGACACCACCGCCACCGACGAGATCTCGTTCGGCGACAACGACTTCCTGGCCGCCCAGGTGGCCATCCTGCTCGGCGCGGACCGGCTCGTGCTGCTCACCGACACCGACGGGCTCTTCACCGCCGATCCGGCCGTCGACTCCGGGGCCCGGCCGGTCACCGACGTCCGCAGCTTCGAGGAGCTCGAGGCTCTCGACATAGGATTTTCGGCCTCGCCCCTGGGGTCGGGCGGGATGCGCTCCAAGGTCGTGGCTGCCGAGATGGCCACCGCCGCCGGGATACCCGCCGTGATCGCCCGCGGCACCAGCCCCGAGAGCGTGCGCACCGCGCTCGCCGGAGGGGCGGTGGGCACGCGCTTCCACCCCCAGGGGGGACGTGTCTCCTCGTTCAAGCTGTGGCTGCGCTACGCCAAGCCCGCCCGCGGCAACCTGGAGGTCGACGCCGGCGCCGAGCGGGCGCTGCGCGAGCGGGGCACGAGCCTTCTGCCCGTCGGAGTCGTGGGCGTGGCGGGCGACTTCGACGCGGGCGACGCCGTGTCAATCTCCACCGCGGAGGCCGGCGGGCGACCGATCGGCAAGGGGATAGTGAACTACTCGGCCGGGGAGCTGGCGCAGGTGAAGGGAATGAAGTCGGCCGAGGTACTGCAGGTGTTGCCCCGGGCGGCCGACGAGGCCATCCACCGCGACTATCTCGTGTTGGAGTAGGACTGCCGGGGCGCGGAGGCGCGTTACCCTAAGTGGTCTCATGGCCGCCACCGCACCCACGGTCGATGACGTCTGCCTGGCTGCTCGTGATGCCGCCCGCGTGCTGGCCGGAATCGACGGGGCGACGCGGACCGCGGCCCTGCACGCGATGGGCGCAGCGCTCGAGCAGCGCGCCGGCGAGATCCTGGCCGCCAACGATCGCGACGTGGAGGCCGGGGCCGATGATGGCCTGAGCCCCTCACTGCTCGATCGCCTGAAGCTGGACGAGCAGCGCCTGGCGGCGATCGCCTCCGACGTCCGCACCATCGCCGGCCTCCCGGACCCGATCGGCGAGACGCTCGATGGTCACCGGCTGGCAAACGGGCTCGATGTCCGACGCGTGCGCGTGCCGCTCGGCGTGGTGGCCGTGGTCTACGAGGCGCGCCCCAACGTGACGATCGACTGCTCCGCACTGTGCATCAAGGCGGGCAACGCGATCGTGCTGCGGGGCTCCTCGATGGCCGCGAGCTCCAACGCCGCGCTGGCCCAGGTGGCCGCCTCGGCCGTGGCCGAGGCCGGCATCCCGGCCGCCGCCATCTCGCTGGTCACCGGCCGCGACCGCGACGAGCTGCGCCAGCTGGCCACCCAGGACGGCGTCGTGGACCTGATCATCCCGCGGGGGGGCGAGGGCCTGAAGGCCGCGCTCAAGGAGCACGCGACGGTGCCGGTGATGTACGCCGCCGCCGGCAACTGCCACGTGTACGTGGACGCTGACGCCGATCTCGACGACGCCCAGGCCATCATCGTCAACGCCAAGGTCCAGCGGCCCGGCGTCTGCAACGCGGCGGAGACGCTGCTCGTGCACGCCGGCGCGGCGGCCGAGCTCCTGCCGAAGGCCCTGTCCGCCCTGCGCGAGTCCGGTGTCGAGCGGCGCGCGGACGCGCGGGCCCGGGCGGCCGCGGGCCCGCTCGGCGATTCGCTCGTCGAGGCGACCGAGGAGGACTGGGCCACCGAGTACCACGCGCTGATCCTGGCCGTGAAGGTGGTGGACTCCACCGCGGAGGCGATCGACCACGTGAACCGGTACGGATCCGGGCACTCCGAGGCCATCGTGACGCGCTCGAACGATGCGGCCCGCGCCTTCACCACCGGCGTCGACGCCGCGTGCGTGTACGTGAACGCGTCCACCCGCTTCACCGACGGCGGGGTGTTCGGCATGGGGGCCGAGATCGGCAACTCCACGCAGAAGCTGCACGCCCGCGGCCCGATCGGCGTGCGCGAGCTGACCAGCTACAAGTTCGTCGTCGAAGGATCCGGCCAGGTCAGGGAGTAGGCGAACTGCGACGCGGAATCCTCGGCGGCGCCTTCAATCCGCCGCACGTGGGCCATCTGATCTGCGCACAGGAGGCCCGCTGGCAGCTGGAGCTCGACGAGGTGACACTGGTGCCGATGGGCCGGGCGCCACACCGCGAGATCGTGCCCGAGCCGGGTGCCGAGGTGAGGCTGGAGCTCTGCCGGCTGGCCACCGGTGGGAACGACTGGCTGTCGGTCTCCGCGATGGAGATCGAGCGTGACGCTCCCTCGTACACGGCCGGGACGCTCGCGCGCCTGCGCGAGGAGTCTCCCGGCGACGAGCTGACGCTGATCCTGGGCGCCGACCAGGCGGTCCACCTCGGCTCGTGGCGCGAGCCCGAGAGAGTGCTGTCCCTCGCGGACGTAGCCGTCGCCGCGCGCGAGGGGATGGAGCGTGAGGCGGTGCTGCGGCGCCTGGACGGACTGGGGGAGAATGCGACGATCGTCTTCTTCGACATGCCCAGGATCGACGTCTCCTCGACGCTGATACGGGAGCGCGTGGCCGAGCGACGTCCGGTTCGCTACCTGGTCTCCGACGGCGTGAGGGCGGTCATCGAGGATCGCGGCCTCTACCAGCCCGCCGAGGTGGGCCGGCCATGACCGGACAGCAGCCGCTCAGAGCGGATAAGGCCCCCCAGCAGGACTCTGAGGCGCTGGCCGAGCGGATCGCCTCGATCGCCTCGGAGCGCAAGGCGATTGGCCTCGTGGTGGTGGACTTGCGCGGGTTGGTGGGCTACACCGACTTCTTCGTGGTCTGCTCGGGCAACACCGAGCGCCAGACCAAGGCGATCCACGACGCGGTGTACCGCGAGCTCAAGGACGCCGCCGCCCTGCTCCCCAGGCGCTCGGAGGGCCTCAGCGAGGCGCGCTGGATCCTGCTCGACTACCTCGACGTCGTGCTGCACGTATTCACGCCGGACGCGCGCGAGTTCTACCGACTGGAGAACCTGTGGGGGGACGCGCCCAAGCGGGTGGTGGAGTAGGTTCCGTCCGATGGTAGTGCGAACATGTGTTCGTGTCTGAGTTGAGCACTGACCGTAAAGGCAACATCGCCGAACAGTCGATAGCCCTTGCGGCTCTGAAGCTCGACATAGATGTCTACTGGCCAGCCGGTGAGGGTGGTCGTTACGACCTCATTTTTGACCTCGGAGTTCGGCTGCTCAGGGTGCAGTGCAAATGGGCCCCTCGCAGCGGCGACTGCGTAACCGTGCGATGCGAGTCAAATCGCCGATGCGCCGCGGGCTTCATGGCTCGCCCCTACACCGCGGAGCAGGTCGATGCCATCGCTGCCTACTGCCCCGAGATGGACACTTGTTACCTGATCGGGATTGGGCTTGTGGAAGGGATGCGGGAGTTTCGAATGCGGCTCGCTCCGGCACTGACCGGCCAGCGCGCGGCGCTCAACTGGGCCCGCGATTTCGACTTCTCGACGTTAGACTGGGCAGCCGTTGGGGCTATAGCTCAGTTGGAAGAGCGCGTGCATGGCATGCACGAGGTCGCCGGTTCGAGCCCGGCTAGCTCCATCTCTCCCGCCCCAGTGCCAGTAGGCGCCCACCAGTTCCGAAACCACTTCGGCTGGTACATGCAGCAGGCGGCCGCCGGCCACGTTCGAGGTGTCGCGGCGGGGCCGGCCGTTCGCCCGGCTCGGGCCTCCCGGCCCGTCGGCCGCCCCCTGAGCCCTTCGTTCCCGAACACTGCCTATGCAATGCTTAGGCAGTGTCAGACGGCCCCACCAGCACCGGCCTCTCCCTCGGCGAGGCCGCGAAGGCGATCGGAGTCAGCCCGGACACCCTTCGCCGCTGGGACGCTGCCGGCAAGCTCACCACGGTCCGCGACGCCGCCAACCGCCGCCGCGTCCCGGCCGAGGAGGTCGAGCGACTGAGCGCCAGGCCCACCCGCCACCGGGCGGGAGACTCGCTGTCGGCTCGCAATCGCTTCCCAGGGGTGATCACGTCGGTGGAGGTCGACGGCGTGATGGCCCTGGTCGAGATCGAGGCCGGCCCATACCGCGTGACCGCGGCGGTCACCCGCGATTCGGTCGAGGAGTTGGGTCTCGCGCCCGGCGTCGCGGCGACCGCGGCCGTCAAGGCCACGTCGGTGATGGTGGAGCGGGGCGCCGAATGAAGCGCGCCCTGTGCATCCTCCTGGCCGTGTTCGCGGCGCTCATCGCCGGCTGCGGAGATGACTCCGGCTCCTCCTCCTCCAAGCCCCGCCTGACCGTCTCAGCCGCCGCCTCGCTGGAGAAGGCCTTCACCGACTACGGCGGGGACTTCGCCGGGGCTCGGGCCCGGTTCAGCTTCGCCGGCTCGGACGAGCTGGCCGCCCAGATACGCAAGGGCGTGCGCCCCGACGTGTTCGCGGCGGCCAACGTCAAGCTGCCCGACCAGCTCTACCGAGAGGGCAAGGTCGAGAAGCCGATCGTCTTCGCCGGGAATCGCTTGGTGCTGGCCGTGCCGGCGAAGAGCCCGCGGGTCCAGAGCTTGGGCGATCTCCGACAGGAGGGAGTGAAGCTGGCGGTGGGAGCAGCGACCGTGCCCGTGGGCTCCTACACGCGCGAGGTGCTCGGCCGGGTGCCGGCGACGCAGTCGAAGGCGATCCTGGGCAACGTCCGCTCCAACGAGCCCGACGTCGCCGGCGTGGTGGGAAAGCTCACCCAGGGCGCCGCCGACGCCGGGTTTGTCTACGTGACCGACGTGGTGGCCACCAAGGGCCGCGTCAGGGCGATCGAGCTGCCGAAGGGGTTGCAGCCGGCCGTCCGCTACGGCGCTGCCGTGGTCAAGGGCGCCAAGCAGCCCGAGCAGGCGAAGCGCTTCATCGACGGCTTGCTCACCGGCAAGGGCCTCGAGGCGATGGGCCACGCCGGGTTCGAGCCCCCGCCGAGGTGAACCGGGGCGCCGCATTCACCGGCGCGCTGGTGCTGGCGCTGGCCTTGGTCCTCGCTTTCCTGACGCTGCCGCTGGTGGCGATCTTCCTCGACGTCGGCCCCGGAGATCTGGTGGCGAGCCTGGACGACCCGGGCTCGGTCGACGCGCTGCTCCTGAGCCTGCAAGTGACCGCGATCGCGCTGGGCGTGATCGTCGCATTCGGGACTCCGGCCGCATGGTTGCTGGCCACGCGGTCGTTCCCCGGCCGGTCGATCGCGATCACGCTCGTCGAGCTTCCGCTGGTGGTGCCCCCGGCGGTGGCGGGAATCGGGTTGTTGGCTGCGCTCGGGCCCCAGGGGCTCCTGGGCGACACGCTCGAGAGGGCCGGCGTCGAGCTGGTCTTCCAGACCGCGGGCGTGGTGGTGGCGCTCGTGTTCGTGGCCAGCCCCTTCTACGTGCGCCAGGCGCTCGCCGCCTTCACGGCGCTGGACCCTTCGCTGATCGAGGCGTCGCGGACCCTGGGAGCCGGCGACGCGCGCACCTTCCTGCGGGTGGCTGTGCCCGGCGCTCGCGCAGGGCTGGTGGCGGGCGGCGCGCTGGCCTGGGGCCGGGCGCTGGGCGAGTTCGGGGCCACGTTGGTGTTCGCCGGCAGCCTGACCGGGGTGACCCAGACCGCTCCGCTGGCCATCTACGAACGCTTCTCCGACGACTTCACGGGGGCGCTTGCGCTGTCGGCGGTGCTCGTGGCGGCCAGCGGCGCGATCCTGTTGGCCGTCAAGCCGGCGGGCGGCGCACGAGTGCTCGGCGATGCTCGCGCTTGAGGCTTGGACACGGCTGGGCGATCTGGATCTCGACGCCGCGTTTGAGGTCGGGGACTCGGAGTGCCTTGCCCTGGCCGGCCCCTCGGGCGCGGGCAAGAGCTCCCTTCTGCGCGTGGCCGCCGGTCTGCTGCGCCCCCGTCGCGGCAGCGTGCGGTGCGGCAGCCAGACCTGGCTGGACACCGCGCGCGGGATCGACCTGCCCCCCGACCGCCGGCGGGTCGGCTTTCTATTTCAGGACTACGCCCTGTTCGGGCACCTGAGCGCGTGGCGCAACGTGGCCTACGGGATTGCCGGCGTCAGCCGGGCCGAGCGCCGCGATCGGGCGCACGCGTTGCTGGAGCGCTTCGGGCTGGCCGACCGGGCTGACGCCATGCCCTCCACGCTGTCCGGAGGCGAGCGCCAGCGGGTAGCCCTGGCGCGGGCGGTGGCCCGGGAGCCCGAGCTGCTGTTGCTCGACGAGCCGCTGTCGGCGCTGGATGCCTCCACCCGCGCCCGGGCTGGGCGCGAGCTGGTCGGGTTGATCGCCGGCGCGGGCGTGCCGGCCGTGATCGTCACCCACGACTTCGAAGAGGCCGCGCTGCTGGCCGACCGGATAGCGGTGATCGTCGCGGGGTCGCTGATCCAGACGGGAACCGCCACCGAGCTGGCCGCCGCGCCCAGCTCGGCGTTCGTCGCCGACCTGACCGGGGCGGTGGTGCTGACGGGCGTCGCGCGGGCTCGCGGCGCCCTGACGGTCGTGGAGCTGGAGGGCGGCGGCAGCGTGACCAGCACGGACCTCGCCACCGGATCGGTCGCCGTCACCGTCCACCCATGGGAGATCAGCCTGGAGCCCGAGGACTCCGATCAGGCCGGCTCGGCGCGCAACCGGATCGACGTCTGCGTGACCTCGGTCACCACGGTGGGCAATCGAGTCAGGGTGGGACTGATGGGGCCCCAGCCGATGGTCGCCGAGCTCACCGCGCCAGGAGCCGCGGAGCTCGCGCTGGCCCCGGGGAGCAGCGCGGTGGCGGCCTTCAAGGCCACGGCCACGCGGCTGGTCACTCGCTAGATCGGTCGTCTCAGGGTCCGCTCCCGGGTGACCACCCCGGGACGTCGATCTCGTCGAATGGGTTGGGGCGCTCGCGGGGAGCGGCGGGGCCCTTCTCGGACGGAGGGCGGCGCGGCGTGACCCCTTCCCGCGACGGCGGTCCCCCGCCCCCGTCATCGCGCGACCGAGAGGAGGAGGACAGGGGAATCTCATCGCCCGACTGCACGCGGAGGTCGGCCTGCATCTGCTTGTGGGCGGCCTGGACGTCGCGCAGGATCCGGTCGGCCTGATCGCTCAACGAGCGGCCCAGCTGATGCAACCCGCCGGAGAGGGCCTCTGCCTCCAGAAGCACCTGCGCGGCGGCCTTCTCCGCCGCGGTGATCCGCCCCTCGACCGCGCGGCGAGTGTCCTCGCGCACCTGCTTGGACACCTGCTCGGCATCGGCCACCGTGGCCTCGGCCTCGCGGCGCGCGTCCTGGCCCAGCATGACGGCCTGCTTGCGGGCTTCGTCGAGCTCGGCTTCGGCCTTGTCCCGGGCCTTCTGACGCGTGGCCTCGATCTCGGCGCGGGCCCTGTCACGCAAGCCCTCGGCATCGCGCTCGGCCTGGGCACGCGCCTCCTTGCGCTCGCCCTGCGCCTCGTCGCGGATCTGGTCGGCCGCGTCCTGCGCCGCGGCGACGATGTGCTCAACCTGCGCAGCGGCAAGGTCAGATGCGCGTGATCGGGGTTCGCTCATCCCGTCGGGGATTGTGCCAGGAGGTCCCGGCAGAACTCCGGCCAACCTATTCTTTCCTTGGTGAGCGACCACTATGACCCCAGGCAGATCGAGCCCCGCTGGCAGCGGCTATGGGCCGACGAGCGCACGTGGGAGGTCTCCAACGAGGACGACGGGCAGGAGAGGTCCTACGTCCTGGAGATGCTGCCCTACCCGTCGGGGGAGCCGCACATCGGGCACCTGAAGGTGTACTCGGTGGGCGACGCGATCGCCCACTTTCGTCGGCGCAACGGGCACCGTGTGCTCCACCCGCTCGGCTACGACGCCTTCGGCCTCCCGGCCGAGAACCACGCGATCCGTACCGGCCAGCACCCGCGGGAGTCGACCGAGGCCTCGATCGCCGAGTTCCAGCGCCAGTTTCGCTCCTGGGGGATCTCCATCGACTGGTCGCGGGAGCTTGGCACCCACGAGCCGTCCTACTACCGCTGGACCCAGTGGCTGTTCCTGCGCCTGTACGAGGCGGGGCTCGCCTACCGGCACCAGGCGGCCGTGAACTGGTGCCCCGAGGACGCCACCGTGCTGGCCAACGAGCAGGTGATCGACGGTCGCTGCGAGCGCTGCGGCACCGTGGTCGAGAAACGCGACCTGGAGCAGTGGTTCTTCGCCATCACCAAGTACGCCGACCGCCTGCTCGACGACCTCGACACGATCGACTGGCCGGCCCACGTCAAGACGATGCAGCGCAACTGGATCGGGCGGTCCGAAGGCGCCAAGGTCAGCTTCCACTGCGGCGCCCTGAACACGGACTACGAGGTGTTCACCACGCGCCCGGACACGCTGTGGGGCGCCACCTTCTTCGTGATGGCTCCTGAGCACCCCGACGTCTTGAAGCTCAGCGACTCGTCCGAGGTGGCCGAGTACGTCCGCCGGACGCTCACCGAGTCGCCCGAGGACCGCGGGGCGCAGGACAAGGAGAAGACCGGCGTGGCGCTGGCAAGCACGGTGACCAACCCCGTCAACGGCGAGCAGATCCCGATGTTCGTGGCCGACTACGTATTGATGGAGTACGGCACCGGCGCGGTCATGGCCGTGCCCGCCCACGACGAGCGCGACTACGACTTCGCAGCCAAGCACGGGCTGGAGGTCCGGCGCGTGGTCGAGGGCGGCGATATGCGATCGGCTTCGCCGACGGGCACAGGCGGGCTGCCCTACACCGGCGACGGCCTCCTGACCGACTCGGGCCCGTTCACCGGCAGGGACAACCGCGAGGCGCTCGGCGAGATCGTCGAGTGGCTGGGCTCCGAGGGCCGCGGCGAGCCCGCCGTGAACTACCGCCTGCGCGACTGGCTGCTCTCGCGCCAGCGCTACTGGGGCTGCCCGATCCCTGTGGTGCACTGCGAGACCGACGGCATCGTCGCCGTGCCCGACGACCAGCTGCCGGTCGAGTTGCCCGACATCGTGGACTACGCCCCCAGGGGCAGGTCCCCGTTGGCGGCCGCCGAGGACTGGGTGAGCACCACCTGCCCCGCCTGTGGTGGCCCCGCCCGGCGCGAGACCGACACGATGGACACCTTCGTCGACTCCTCCTGGTACTTCCTCCGCTATACCGACGCCCGCAACGATGCGGCGCCCTGGGACCGCGCCGTGGCCGACGGCTGGATGCCCGTCGACCAGTACATCGGCGGCGTCGAGCACGCGATCCTGCACCTGATGTACGCGCGCTTCTTCGTGAAGGCGCTGGCCGACCTCGACCTGGTGGGCGTGCAGGAGCCCTTCGCCCGCCTGTTCACCCAGGGCATGGTCACCCGCGACGGAGCCAAGATGTCCAAGTCGAAGGGAAACGTGGTCTCGCCGCGCGACCTCGTCGAGAGCCACGGGGCCGACGCCGCGCGCTGCTACATCCTTTACGTGGGCCACCCGGCCGAGGGCGGCGACTGGTCCGACGAGGGCATCGGGGGCATCCACCGCTTCCTGTCGCGACTGTGGCGCGCCGCCCAGGGCCTGGAGCAGGGGCCGGCCGACCCTGTCGGCGAGCCCTCCGCGCTGGTGCGCAAGGCCCACTGGGCGATCGACAAGGTCACGCGCGACCTGGGCGAGCGCTTCGCCACCCATACGTCGATCGCGGCGGTGATCGAGTTGGTCAACGAGCTTTACAGGGAGCGCGAGGACGCCGATCCGTCGCACGTGCGGTTCGCGGTGGCCACCGCAGCCTCGCTGATCTTCCCTTTCGCCCCCCACCTGGGCTCCGAGCTCTACCAGCAGCTCACGGGCGAGCGGGTGTGGGAGCAGCCGTGGCCGCGGGCCGACCCGGAGATGCTGGCCTCGGACACCTTCGAGCTGATCGTGCAGGTCAACGGCAAGCTGGTCGACCGCCTGGCGGCGCCCGCCGGGGTCGAGGAGGACGAGCAGGAGCGCCTGGCCCGCGGGTCGGACCGCTTGGCCGCGCGGCTCAACGGCGGGGAGATCGTCAAGGCGGTCGTGGTGCCGGGGCGCCTGGTCAACTTCGTGGTCAAGTGAGCTTGCGGGGGCACATCGCGGAGTCGGAGCTGCCTGCCGGCCAGGCGGGCTGCCCCTTGGCGGCTTTCGGCCGGCTGGCGCTCCGGGTGCTCGCGGAGGGCGCACCGTGACAGCGGCGCGGATCGTCGTCCACGGCGACGTCCAGGGAGTCAACTTCCGGGACTCGGTCCGCCGCGAGGCCGAGTCGGCCGGAGCATCCGGGTGGGTGCAAAACCGCTCGGACGGGACCGTTGAGGCCCATGTCGAGGGAGATCACGAGGCGGTAGGGGCGGTGGTCGACTTCTGTGGCCGCGGGCCCGGGAACGCACAGGTCAATCGGGTCGAACGCGAGGACGTAGAGCCCGAATCGCTTGCGGGCTTCGAGGTCCGCTGAGCCCGTAACGGGCTCGTCACCCTCCCGGCTGCGAACCGTCACCGGCGTGGCGCCCGTGTGACCGCGGGCGGCCTAGCTTCGCTTCGGTGGCCGAGCAGGCGAAGTGGCAGATGGTGGCGTGGGCGGTGGCGGCCGCGGTGTTGGTCTTCCTCGGGGCGCGCGTCCTCGGCCAACGCGGGTCGGAGCCGGAATCGGCCCCGCCGGTGCGCGTCGACGGTGGAGGCGCGGGGCCGGCGGCCCGCGGATCGTCTGCTCCCGGCGTCTACGTGCACGTGGCCGGCGCCGTTCGCAAGCCCGGGCTCTACCGGATGCCGGCCGACACCCGCGTCGCGGCGGCGATCCAGAAAGCGGGCGGCCCGGGGCGGCGCGCGAACCTGTCCGGGATCAATCTTGCCGCAAAGGTGGCCGACGGCCAGCAGGTCGTCGTCCCCGGGCCGGGCGCCGGGGTGGCGGGTGCCGGGGTCGGAGCAGCCGGCTCGTCCTCGGCCGCGGCGGGCGCCGGCCCGGGTGCCGCGAAGGTCAGCCTGGGCAGCGCCACCCTGGAGCAGCTCGACGGCCTGGACGGGATCGGCCCGACGCTGGCCAAGCGGATCGTGGACTACCGCAGCCAGCACGGCGGCTTCCGGTCCCTGGAGCAGCTGCAGGAGGTGGACGGCATCGGCGAGAAGCGCTTCCAGGCGCTGAAGGAGGCGCTGTCGCCGTGAGCCGCCGGGGGCCCGGGCCCGTCGGTCCCGTCAAGATCCAACCCGGCGGTGACCGTGCCCCCGGCGCCGTGGGCGCCCGGGGCGCCAAGCTCGCGAGAGCACTTGGCGCCGGCGCCGAGCGCCACCTCCGCCATGTGGCCCTGAGTGCCTTTGCCGCCGGCCTTGGCGCGGCCGGAGCCGGGGTGGCTTCGCCGGCGGTGCCGGCGCTCGCCCTGCTCTTGGTCCTGGCCGCGATCCGCGCCCCACGGGCGGGGCTGATGGTCACCGCCCTGTTCCTGGCCGGCGCCGCGGTGGCCGGCGAGCGCGGTACCGCCATCGACGCGGTGGGTAAGCGTCGGCGTCCGGGTGACCGTGTGGCCGGACGAGGCTACCTGCTCGGGCTGCCCCGCCCGGGGGCCTTCGGGGCGAGCGTGGAGGTGGGGATGGCCACGGGAACGGCACGCGGCGCCAAGCTGCTGGTCCGCCTGGGCCGCGACCAGCACCTGCCCGGTGGCGCGGGTCCAGGTCTTGAGGTGGCGCTCAGCGGCTCCTTCCGCCATCCGCGCGTACGTCCGGACGCCCCTTTCGACGTGCGTGCCTACCAGCGCCGGCGGGGCATCGCCGGCGAGGTGTCGGCCCTCACGCTGCGGGCCACCGGCCGGCGGCGGGGTGGCGTGGGAGGCGGGATTGACCGGGCCCGCGAGCGGGCCCAGCACGCGGTGGCCCACGGGCTGTCTCCGCCGGGCGCCGCTCTGGCGAGCGGCATGGTGCTGGGCCAGGACGACCGCATCGACTCGGCCGTACGTGACGACTTCAAGGCCTCCGGGCTGGCGCACGTGCTCGCGGTGAGCGGGCAGAACGTGATGTTGCTCGGCGCCCTGTCCCTCCCGCTGCTCGCCGCGCTCGGCGCCGGGCACCGAGTTCGCCTGGGAGCCACCGTGGCGCTGATCGCGGTCTACGTTCCCCTGGCCGGGGCCGGCCCGTCGCTGCAGCGGGCCGGGGCGATGGGGGCCGCGTCCCTGATCGCCCTCGGCGTGTCCCGGCCGGCGTCACGCTGGTACACCCTGCTGCTGGCCGCCTGCGCCACGCTCGTCGTGAACCCGCGGGCGACCGGGGATCCGGGGTGGCAGCTCTCCTTCGCCGCGGTCGCAGGGATCCTGATCCTTGCGCCGATGTTGCGGGCGCCCCTCGCGCCCCTTCCCCGGCCGCTGGCCGAGGGCATCGCGATCACGGTCGCCGCCACCCTGGCCACGGCGCCGCTGATGGGACACCACTTCGGCTCGGTGGCTCTCGCCGGCCTACCGTCCAACGTGCTCGCGCTCTGTCTGGTTGCCCCGATCATGTGGCTGGGCATGATCCGCGCGGCGCTCGGCCAGCTCGGTCGGCCGGCGGGCCCGCTGATCGACCTGACCGGACTGCCGTTGGCTCCGGCGCTGCGCGCGCTGTCGGCCATCGCCACGAGCTTCGCCGCCATGCCGGGAGGGCAGCTGGCATTGCCGCTTGGCTCCCGGGCGGCGGTCCTGCTGGCCTATGGGCTGCTGGGCGCTGCGACGCTTCTCGTCCGCCGAGCCTCCAGAGGGGTGGACGTGGCCCCCGCCGCCGGGCGGTGGCGGCGAGCGAGACCCAACACCCGCGTCGCGGTGGTCTGCGCCCTGGGGGTGGCCCTCGCGCTGGGGGTGGCCCGGCTCACCGCCCCGCCGGCGGCGCCGGACCGGCTCACGGTCTCCTTCCTCGACATCGGCCAGGGGGACGCCACCTTGATCCAGGCGCCGGGCGGGACCGCCGTGCTCTTCGACGGCGGACCCCCGGAGGGGGCCGCCACTCGCCTGCTGCGCCGGGCCGGGGTGGACCAGTTGGCCCTGGTGGTGGCCACGCATCAGTCGCGCGATCACCACGGTGGGCTGCAAGCCGTGGCCGAGAGCTACCGGATCGGCACGCTGCTCCAGAACGGCGACGGCACCCACGACGGGTCGTTCTGGCGCATGGTGAGCACGGCCCGTCGCCGCGGCGCCCACATCCTGGCGCCCCAGCCGGGACAGGTCCTGCACGCGGGACCGCTCTCGGTGCGCATCTACGGGCCGCCGCCGAGGCCGCCCGGTCCGCCTCCCGAGGATCCCAACCCGCGGGCGATCGCCGCCGTGGTGTCCTACGGCGGCTTCGACCTCTTCCTCTCGGGCGACGCGGAGTCCGACGCGCTGGCCCAGTACGACCTGCCGGCCGTGGAGGCGATGAAGGTCTCTCACCACGGCAGCGACGACCCCGGCCTGTCCCAGCTGCTCGAGCGGCTCCGACCGCGGGTCGCGGGCATCGAGGTCGGCCAGGGGAACTCCTACGGGCACCCCAGGGGCTCGACGATCACGGCGCTGAAGCGGGCGCGCGTGGACGTGTACCGAACCGACCGGGACGGCACGGTCCGTGTGCAGCCCGCGCGCGACGGGCGGTTGACGGTGAGTAGCGAGCGGTAGTGGTAGCGCAGTTGGGTCGGCGCGCGGCTCGGCCGACACTCGCCGGTGCCGGTACGCGGGCGGCCGACCACTCGCCGTGATCCTGCGGATCTGTGGTGGCCGGATCGAGGGCGGCGGCTACGGCTCGGCGTTTGCTTGCGGCTGGGTAGGACGGCGGGTCGGGACGCGTGCTGCTTGTGCCGTTGGAGCGTGCACCTGACGGCATGGAGCGGGCTCGGAGCGCTCGGTGACATGAGCGTTCGGTTTTTGAGCATCTGACGGCACGGAAGGCGGCCGAGGCGTTGCGTGACGCGGGGAGCTCGGGCGGATGACGGGCCGACGTCACGTGGCCACGGAGGCGTACGTTGGCTGGGACTTCGACTGGGCCCGAGCAGCCGCTCGCCGTCCGAGCCTCGCCGCCCCCGCGCTGGCCATCGGAGCGCCGACCTAGGATGGGCGGGTGGCCGATCTCAAGCCCGTCTACCTGATCCACGGCGAGGACGACGCCAAGATCGACGAGTGGCGCATCCGCGTGCGCCGCCGCGCCGAGGACGAGCACGGGCCAGGCGGTCTGGAGGTCTTCGACACCCGGAGCGCGACCCCCGAGGACCTGGTCGCCGCCCTCGCTGCGCTCACGTTCGCCACCGGCACCCGCTACCTGCTCGCTGAGGACGTGTCGGCTTGGAAGGCGGGCGACATCGGCCCACTCCTGGACGCACTCTCCGCGATGCCGGCGGACACCGTGCTCCTCCTACTCGTGCGGGGCAAGCCGCTGAAGGGCCTGACCAAGGCGGTGGAGGCGGCAGCAGGCGAGGTCCGCGAGCACGGGGCGCCCAAGCCGTGGGAGATGCCCCGGTGGGTCAGCGCCCGGGCCGCCGAAGCGGG
>JBPCNQ010000209.1:0-3054 GCA_051001095.1 Thermoleophilaceae bacterium | reverse complement strand
GTGCCCGACCTCTACCTCACCCAGTATCCGCTGGCCAACGCGTTCGCCAGCGGCAGCGAGCGGCCGGTGGTAGTGATCAACTCCGAGCTGATCCGCCTGCTGGGCGAGGAGGGCCAGCGGGTGGTGCTGGCCCACGAGGCGGCCCACATCCAATCCGATCACGTGCTCTACCGCACGGCACTGGCGATCCTGCTGAACATGGGGGCCGGCGCGGCAGCACGCCTGCCACTGCTGGCGGGGCTCCCGCTGCTGGCCATCCGGTACGCCCTGCTGGAGTGGTCGCGCGCCGCCGAGCTGTCGTGCGACCGCGGGGCCGCGCTGGTCACCAGGGACCCGCAGGCCGTGTGTCGGTCTCTGATGGTGGTCGCCGCGGGCGGGGCCGCCGACCAGCTCAATCTCGATGCCTTCATCGCCCAGGGCATGGATTACGACGAGCCCGGCAGCGGCGGCGAGAAGCTGACCCGGATGCTGCAGGACTTGAACGTGACGCATCCGCTCCCGGTTCGGCGGATGCGGATCCTGCTCGACTGGGTGCGCTCGGGTGAGTACGAGGCGATCATCGGCGGTGAGTACCTGCGCCGCGGGCAGGAGAAGACCGTCCAGGAGGAGGCCTCCGCGGCGCGCGACCACTACAGCGACCGCATCTCGGGCGCCGTGCAGGAGGCGGGCAGCTCGATCGGGGAGCTCGGCGATCAGCTGGGCGACTGGCTCCGCCGCCAGCGCGGGGGAGCGTGATCGCCAGTCGGGTTCGTGGGCTTGCGCCCGCTGGTCCCAGCCGCGACGCGGCGCCGAAAGGATGGAGGAGGGGTCAGGCCGGCCACCGTCCACTCGCCCTCGGCCCGCTCTCGGACCAGCCACCGACGACCGGGGTGCGCGTCCTCGAGCTCAGACCACGAACGCCGCGCAGCCGGCCAGCAGCACGCAGCTCAGGACGGTGCCGACGATGCCCAGCACCTCGCCCGGCTGGGCCGTGCTCGGGCGAGGCAGTCCCTGTTTGTCGGCCTGCCTGCGGGCGGAGCGTCCAAGGATCCAGGCGCTGATCGAGAGCGGCATGGTGAAGAAGCTCAGCAGGCCGAACGACATCATCAGCAGGACCAGCGCGACAATCCCAAGCACGAGGCCGACCACCCCGTCGCCGCCGCTCGGACGCGGGACAGTCAACCGGGGCAGCGGAGGGAACAGGGCCGGCGCCGGCAGCCCGGCCATGGCAGAGGCAAGCTGGGCGTGGTCGTGGGCCGCCACCGCCACCTCGAGCCGCTGCTCGAGCTCCTCAAGCGTGAGCCGTCCGGCCACCCAGTTCTCGCGCAGCAGCGCTGCGATCCGGTCCCGGTCGGCGTCGGAGACCAGGTAGGCGGAGTGCGCGGGTGGGGCCCATCGATGGGTAGGGTCGATGCGCCCATTCTGACAAGCGCCGGGCCACCGTGCGCCCTTGTGCCGGCTTAGCCCGGATCCGTCTCAGCGCCTCCCCCGCCCGAAGCTGTTTGCCGCCGGGGCCACCTCGCGCAGGTCGGCGGGCATCGCGCCCGGCGTGACGGGTCCGACGTGCCCGGCGTCGCGTGAGCCGGACCCGTCCGTACTCCATGTCCGTCGCGGCTCGATGTGGCGGATCCCCGCTCGCGGCAGGTCGCCTCGGTCGAGGCGCTGCACGTCGTGCACCACCACGTTGGTCACTCCCTCGCGATGCTCGAGCTTTCCCGCGGCGATCACCAGCGGCTCTCCCCGCACCGCGGGCCGACAGCGGTCGTGGACCGGTGGGGGAACGATCAGGTTCAGCGTGCCGAACTCGTCCTCGAGCAGCATGAACGTGACCCCCTTGGCCGTGGCCGGGCGCTGGCGGGCCACGACCAGGCCGGCCACCCGTACCGGGCTGCCGTCGCGCGTGCGCTCGAGGCCGGCGCTGGAGAAGGTGCCCGAGGGCAGCGTGGGTCGCATCAGCTCGAGCGGGTGCTCGTGCAGGGTCACCCCGATCGACCCGTAGTCGGCCAGCAGCCGGTCCCACACCGAGAGCTCCTCGAGCTCGGGAGCGTCGTGCAGGTCAAGCGGCAGGGCCAGCTGGGTGCCGTGCTTTCCCCTACGCCCCATCGGGACGCCCGGGGCGGCCACCCCGAGCAGCCACAGCGCCTGTCGCCGGCGTGAGGACACCGGTCCGCGCAGCAGCTGGTCACACGCACCGGCCCAGGCGAGCTTGGCCAGGGAATCGGCGCCCATCCCCGACCGGGCGGACAGGTCGGGCACTGTCCGGTAGGGGCCACCCCGCTCGCGCTCGGCCACCAGCGCCTCGACCTCCTCGTCCTTGACGCCGCTCACGTAGGCCAGCCCCATCCGCAGCGCGCCGTCCTGCACGAGGCACTCCACCCCACTGGCCTGCACGTCCGGCGCCAGCACCTGAACCCCGCGCCGCTGGGCCTCGTGCACCAGCGTGTCCGGCGGGTAGAAGCCCATCGGCTGCTCGTTCATCAGCGCGCACAGGAACTCCGGCGCGTAATGCACCCGCAGCCAGGTGGACTGGTAGGCCAGCAGGCCGAAGGCCGCCGAGTGCGACTTGGGAAAGCCAAAGCCCGAGAAGCCGACGATCTTGTCGTAGACGCTCCGGGCCACCTCGGCCTCCACCCCGCGCTTCACCGCCCCGGCCACGAACTGGGCCTCATACGAGCGCATGGCCTCCTCCGAGCGCTTGCGGCTCATGGCGCGGCGCAGCCCCTCGGCGTCGCCGGCGGAGAAGCCGGCGAGCTCCATCGCCACCTCGATCACCTGGTCCTGGAAGGGGATTGCCCCCAGGGTGTCCTTGAGCACGGGCTCCAGTGCGGGGTGCTCGTATGGGATCTCGTAGCCGGGGTCCTCGCGCAGCGCCTTCTTGCGCTCGATGTAGGGGTGCACCGCACCGCCCAGGATCGGCCCCGGGCGCACCAGCGCCACCTGCACGGTGAGGTCGTCGAGGTTCTCGGGCAGCGTGCGCTTGAGCATCTGCATCTGCGCGCGCGACTCGATCTGGAACACGCCTGTGGTCTGCGCCCTGTGGATCTCGCCGTAGACCTCCTTGTCGCCGAAGTCGAT
>JBPCNQ010000208.1:0-4551 GCA_051001095.1 Thermoleophilaceae bacterium | reverse complement strand
TTTTTCGTTGGCGTGTGTGGCGCTCGTCGGGACGTGGCTGGGTGGTGTGGCGTGTCTCGGCCGACCCGCTGCACTCACAAAACGCGACCCAGCTCATGGTGCTGGCCGCGCGCCGCGACGCTCGGGGTCGGCCGTGGCTTGAGGTGCAGCTGCCCATCCGCCCGAGCGGCACCACGGGGTGGATTCCGGCCGACGTGGCGCTCGTGCGCCACACCGACTGGTTCGTCCGGGTGCGTCTGAGGCCACGCACCGTGTCGGTGCTTCGCAAGGGGCGCCTGGCCAGACGGGACCGGGCGGTCATAGGCTTGTCGCGGACGCCGACCCCGCGGGGATTCTTCGCGCTCTATGAGAAGGCGCGGCTTTCAGACCCCAAGGACTTCCTGGGCCCCTGGGCGCTGCACCTGACGGCCTTCTCGAAGGTTCTCCAGAACTTCGGTGGGGGGCCTGGCCGCGTGGCCATTCACGGTCGCGGGCCCGAGTCGCGCGCGGACGCCCCACTGGGCACCGCGGCGTCCCACGGATGCATCCGAGTCGACAACGGCCCCATCCGCTGGATGGCCGGCCACCTGCCCGCCGGCACCCCAGTGCGCATCACCTGGCGCTGACCCCCGCCGGCCGGGCCGGGCACTCCGGGGAATGGGTCGACGTGCCCGGCACAGCCGGCCGACGCGCAGACCGCGCACCACGGGCCCGACCCGCCGCGCATGGTCAAGACGCGCGCGTATGCTCTACCCGTTCCAGACGCGCAGGCCCGCGCACGGCGGAGGTCCGATCCCCGGCGCATGGTCAGACGCGCGCGTGTGCCTCTACCCGTTCCGTGTAGTCGGGGGGCGGCAACAGAGCCGTCGACCACGGTCCGCCGCGCCGAGCACGACCGGCAAGGGTGCTAGCGCAACGAGCACGTGGGGGTCGAGGCGACGTGCTATTCCCTGCTCAAGGTTCCCCCCGCGAACTCTCTTTACCGCTGCTGCGCCGGCACCCAATCGGCCTCCCAGGGCCGATGATTCGCCCAGAAGGAGTGAGACCCGGTCGGGGCTAGTCCCAGCACCCGGCGACTTCGACCAGTCGTACCCGCGGTGCATCCGTGTCGGGTCAGGCTGTCCCACCGCGCGCTCCCGCCCGCACCACCACCCCCGTGCAGGAGGCGGCCGTGCGGGCGGGTGCGGCGTCGGACTCGCTCAGCCGGTCACGCCGGGACGCCTCGCTGGCGCACGGTGCGCCGACCGCAGCACGGACAGCGTTCGCCGCGCCGAGCCAGTCGCGCGCTGTGTGGTGCGAGCGCTCGCCCGGATCACCAGCCGACCCAGCCGGGCGTCGCGATCGACGCGCACGACGAAGCGTCGACGCGTCAGGCGACCGGGGTTCAACGAACGCGACGTGTAGCAGATCCTGCCGCCCGAGACCTTGCCTCCACCGCGACTTGCCAGCGTGAAGCGCGACGACAGCCTGACGCACCGACGCACGGTCGTCTGTCGGCGGTTGCCCTTGTTGCGCACCCCCAGGGTGAACGCGACCCTCTGCCCGCGCCGGACCCGAAGCGCCGAGGCCGACGTGCGCACATGGCGCTTCGCTCCGCTCCGCGCCGAGCGGACGACGCTCGCCTTCAGCGAGACCGACAGACGGTCGCGCGGCTTTGGCGCCGCCACCACCGGCGGAGGGGTCCTCGTCGGCGGCGTGAGGCCCACCCCACCGGCGTTGGCCGCCTGGGCGCGGCAGCTGATCGTCGCGCCCGCATCCGAGACACCCGTGACCCTGTACTTGGCCGAGGGACCACGCTGTAGCTCCCTCTTCCTCGAGGTGTCGGAGAACACGTAGGTGAACGAGGGCGAGTTGGTCCACGCCCCCGGGAAGCAGGTCAGCGTCTTGCCCTTGCGCGGCGCGGCGGCCGGCGCGAAGAGCGCGACGTTCTGGCCGCCCCGCGGGGCCAGCGGTGGCGAGCCGTTGCCGTTGATGAACTGCTGGATCTCGGCCGCCGAGACGTTGGTGTAGAAGTTGGGCTGCGCGCCGGCGCAGGACTGACCGGCGGAAACGATGCCCAGCATCGCTCCGCCAACCTGCAGCGCGCTGCCGCTGTCGCCTTGGCAGAACGAGCCCGTCGGCGCGACGCCGATGACGAACAGGGCATTCAGCGATCCCACCGGAGAGACCGAGGCATCCTGGACGGCCTCGTCGAGCGCGAAGAGGTTGCCATTGGTGGTGGGCGGATTCTCGATCTGCCGCCCGAAGCCGGTGACGGTGCCACCCGCGCCGATCGGCGAGAGGACGTTCTGCGCGGTGAGCGGAATCGCCCGCTTGGCCGGCCCCGAAAGGTCAAGTGGCGTAGCAAGGGTGAGAACGGCGACATCGTCGGCGAAGTCCTCGAAGGCCCCAGCGCCGTCCACCAAGGCTCGAGGGTAGCCGGGGTGGACACGGTTCGCAATCACGTCGACCGTCTCTGGGGCGTCACCGGGCTGTGGGTCGGGCAGCTCGGTGGTCGGGTCGAACCGCGAGATCCCCGCGTCAACGGTAATCCCCGACGGCGCCACGTCGGGGTTGGGCACGACCGCCTCGTCGGTGACGCAGTGCGCCGCCGTGACCACGGTGGTCGCGTTGATGATCGAGCCACCGCACCGAAACTCACCGCCCCCCACACGCGTGATATTGACCTTCACCTGCCAGGGCGCCGCCGTGACCGGGATCTGCCGCCCACCGACGATCTGGCCATGCACCCGCTTCGAGTCCTGGGCCTTGTACACGCGCTTGGACGAGTCGGCCGAAGCGGTGGCCACCGAGGCCGCCGCAAACGCAGCGACCGCAACGAGAAGGAACATCAGACGCACAAGGCGCGCCCGAGGGGCGGAAGGGAGCATGAAGGGTTTCTCCTGAGGTTGCGTGGCCAGGCAGGGCTGGGCGGGCACTGCGGCGGGCAACGTACTCGATGTGCCGGACCTGCGCAACTTCGGCGACCGGCATGGGTGCGCTCGCCCAGGAACATGCGCCACCATGGTGCCGTGATGCAAGCCGCCGAACACGAGACCCTGGACGGAGTCGGACGCGCCCGGCTCCGCGATGCGCTCGACCACGACGAGGTCGCCGCCGCCTACCTGTTCGGCTCCCAGGCGCGGAACGCGGCCGGACCGCTGTCGGATGTGGACGTGGGCGTGTGGGCCTCGCCTCTGCTGGATGCGCGTCAGCGCTTCGACCTGCGGATCGAGCTCGCGCGGAATGTCCGAGAGGCGCTCCGCACCGGCGCGGTGGACCTCGTCGTGCTCGACGACTCCTCCCCGCTCCTCCGCCACCGTGCCTGGCGAGACGGGGAGCTGGTGCTCGACCGCGATCCCCGCACCCGCGTCCGTGGCGAGGCGCGAGCCCTGGTCGAGTACCTGGACACCAAGCCGCTGCGCGAGCAGACCGCGGCCGGGGTGAGCCACAGGCTGGCGGAAGGGCGCTTGGTAGACGCTGACAGCGTCTTCTCCAAGCTGGGCCGACTGGACTCGCTGCTGACGGTGCTCGCGGACGTGCGTGCTCGCGGCGAGCGGGCGGTCGTCTCGGATGTTCACGTCCAGCTGGAGGCGGAGAGGGGGCTGCAGGTCTCGATTCAGATCTGCATCGACCTTGGCGCGCACCTGATCAGCGAGCTGGGGCTGAAGCCGCCCGAGGACTACCGATCAGTGTTCGCTTCGCTGGCGCAGGCCGGCGTGATCGAGCCCGACCTCGCCGAGCAGCTCACAGACGCCGCCGGCCTTCGCAACCTGCTCGTGCACGACTACGGCGAGATCGATCACCAGCGGCTGTGGGCCACGCTGGGCGAGCTGGACGATCTCCGCGACTTCGCCAAGGCCGTCGAGGCCATCGCGCGCGAGGGCTGATTGGCCGGACCGAAGGAGGGCGAGGTCACAGATCGGCGATGAGCGCTCGGTCGTGCTCATAGGTGAGCAGCGCGAGCGCCTCGTCGCGGGTGCACCAGCGCAGCTCGTCGACCTCGTCGTTGGGGGTAAAGCCGGGGTCGCCATCCACGCTCATACGCCAGTAGCGGACCACCTTGGGCCGGCCATTCCTATCGTCGTAGCGCGTGGAGGCCAGTTCGTCCTCCAGGCGGCAGGCGAGGCCGGTCTCCTCGGCCACCTCGCGCAGAGCCGCCTCTTCGAAGGTCTCTCCCGCGTCGAGCTTGCCCTTGGGCAGCGACCAGTCGGAGCGGTGCGGGCGGTGGACCACGCCCACCTCGGGGCCGCGCTCCGAGTCGCGGACGATCACGCCGCCTGCGGCCTCCACGCTCACTCCAGCGCCCTCACGTCGGCTCCCCCCGGGACGAAGGTCACCCGCTGCACGTCGCAGTCGGCGGCCTTCGACCTCAGGGCGCCCAGCACGTCGCCGGTCTGCTGCCACTGGCACCAGAACAGCACGGCGGGGCCCGCGCCCGAGACCGTCGCCCCTACGGCGCCGAGCTCCCGCGCCTGGTCGAGCAGCTCGATCGAGCGGGGATACAGCGGGGCACGCCGACGCTGGTGCATCCGGTCGGCCAGTCCCCGGCCGATCAGGGAGAAGTCCGAGCGGGCCAATCCCAGCATCAGC
>JBPCNQ010000207.1:0-2617 GCA_051001095.1 Thermoleophilaceae bacterium | reverse complement strand
ACCTTCCCCTCTCACGGGGAGCGATGCGCGGGTTGGTTGTGGCGGGGACAGTCCGGGACGCCTGGGCCCATGATCGTGCTCGGCCATGGCTTCTCGGCCACCAAGGAGGCGCGCCTGGACGCCTACGGCGACCGCTTCGCGCAAGCGGGCTACAGCGTGCTCGCCTTCGACTACCGCCACTTCGGCGCCAGCACGGGTGAGCCGCGCGAGCTGCTGGACATCGGCATGCAGCTGGAGGACTGGGGGGCGGCGATCGCCTACGCGCGCTCGCTGCCCGAGACCGACCCCGACCGGATCGTGCTGTGGGGCACCTCGTTCGCCGGCGGCCACGTGCTGGCCGCAGCGGCCGGCGACCGGGGGGTGGCCGCCGTGATCTCCCAGGCCCCGCACGTGGACGGCCCGGCCACGATGAAGGCGATGAAGCCGTGGATCGCGGTGGGGGCGGTCGCCATCGGCTGGGCCGACCGGATCAAGGCGAGGCTCGGTGGCGCCCCCATCTACGTCCCGCGAAAGGGCGGCGACACCCGGGAGGGCCTCGGGCGGCTCTACCCTCCCGGCCACCCGCAGCGCCCGCAGGTGAGCGCGCGCGTGTTCTCCCACATCCCGCGTTACTCGCCGGGTAGGCGCGCGGCGGATATCGCCTGCCCGCTGCTGGTCCAGGTGACCGAGCGCGACGCCATAACGCCGCCGGCGCCGGCGCTCGAAGTGGCCCGAAAGGCGCCGCGCGGGGAGGCGAAGAGCTATCCGCTGAGTCACTTCGAGGTCTATCTCGGCGAGCCTTTCGAGCGGGCGGTCGCGGACCAGCTGGAGTTTCTGGAGCGGGCCCTTCACGAGCCTGAGGGGGCGAAGCACACCGGGTCCCACTGACGGGGGCGAGTACACCGGCTCCCGCCCTTGATCAGGGGTGGGCGATCCCCGGAGGCAGAGTTACGATGACCATCATGCCCGTGGCCGAGCGCATGACCGCCGCGAAGTTCCTGGCCCTGCCGGTGCCCGAGCGGGGCCGGCCGTGGAACCTCGTCGATGGTGAGGTGGTCGTGAACGAGCCGACCCGCCTCCACGCAGGGGCGCTGGGCGCCCTCTACGTGGCGCTCGCGACTTGGACCCGAGGCGAACCCGCGCGAGGCGAGGCGTCGCTCGCGGTGGATGTGGAGCTCGACGGCCGCAACGTCTTCGCCCCGGATCTCCTCTGGTATGCCGAAGGCAGCGTTCCTCCGCGCGACGCCCAGCCCCCGTACCCGATGCCGGACATCGCGGTCGAGGTGCGCTCCCCGGCCACTTGGCGCTACGACATCGGTAAGAAGAAGGCGGGCTATGAGCGCCACGGCCTGCCGGAGCTGTGGCTTCTCGACACGGCGGCTGAGGTTGTCCTCGTGTTTCGCCGCTCGCGGCCGAACGCGGCGGCTTTCGACGTCGCACTCGAGGTCGGCGGCGCCGAGAAGCTGACCTCGCCGCTGCTGCCGGGCTTCGCACCGGCGGTCGAGTCGCTCTTCTCGCGCTGAGGCCGCGCCACTCCCAAGCCGCTCGCCGCGTTAGGTTGCGGCGACGCGGCCATGGACTCCAACGCAGCCCAGCTCCCCACCAGCCTGCGCGTGGCCTGCGGGCAGCTCGAGAACCGCGTGGGCGACATTCACGGCAACGCGCGCCGGATCCGCGACGCGATGGAGTGGGCCGAGGGCGAGGGCGCCGACGTTCTCGTCCTCCCCGAGCTGGCCCTCACCGGCTACCCGCTCGAGGACCTGGCCCTGCGCCAGGACTTCGTGACCCAGACGCTGGACGCGCTACGCGAGCTGGCCTTCCATGCCGGGCGCTGCGCCACGATCGTCGGGACGCTCGACCGGGTGGAGCCACGGCGCGGCTGGGACACGGTCACGCGCACGTCGGCCGTGGGCGCCGCCGTGCTGTGCGACGGCGAGATCCGCGGCGTCTACCACAAGACCCTGCTCCCGACCTATGACGTCTTCAGCGAGGTGCGCACCTTCGCCGCCGGCAACCAGCCCGGCGCGCTGTGGCGGATCGGCGGCGTGGTGGCCGGCATCTGCATCTGCGAGGACCTGTGGTCGCCCGACGGCCCGCCCGAGCGCCAGGCGGCCACCGGCGCGCAGATCCTGCTGGTGCCCAACGGCTCGCCCTACTACCGCGACAAGCGCATGAGCCGCAGCCAGACGGCGTCCGCGGTGGCGCGGCGAAACGGGGTGCCGGTCGTGTACGTCAACTGCGTCGGCGGGGTGGACGAGCTGGTCTTCGACGGCGGCTCGATCGTCGCCGACGCCGACGGGTCCATCCGCTACCTCGGTGCCCAGTTCGAGCCGGCCCGATTCTGGCTCGACGTGCCCGTGGCCGCGCCGCGGCCGGTCACGGGCTCGCCGCTGACCACGGTGCACGCGCGGATCCAGCCGCTGCGCCCCGAGCCGCCCAGGCCCGAGCACGCGCCCCAGTACGAGGCGATGGCGGAGATCTGGCGGGTGCTGGCGATCGGCGTGCGCGACTTCGCCCACCACAACGACTACGAGAAGGCGATTCTCGGCGTGTCCGGGGGGATCGACGCGGCGGTGGCGGCGACGGTGGCCGTGGACGCGCTGGGCGCCGAGAACGTGATCGGCGTGTACATGCCCGC
>JBPCNQ010000206.1:0-3397 GCA_051001095.1 Thermoleophilaceae bacterium | reverse complement strand
AGCTTGCCCGGCAGGTACACGCCGGGCTCCACGCTCACCACGTTGCCGGTGCGCAGGTCGGCCTCCGAGCGCTTGGACAGCGTCGGGCCCTCGTGCACCTCCAGGCCCACCCCGTGCCCCAGGCTGTGGCCGAAGCGCTCGCCCAGTCCGGCCCGGGCGATCACCTCGCGGGCCACGGCGTCCACCCCTGAGCAGCTCGCGCCCGCGCGAACGGCCTCGAGCCCAGCCTGCTGGGCGCGACGGACGAGCTCGTAGGCCTCGATGGCCTCGTCGTCAAGCGCGCCGGTGGCCACCGTGCGGGTGCAGTCCGAGCAGTAGCCGTCCAGCAGCGCGCCCCAGTCGATGACCACGAGCACGCCCGAGGAGATCTCGCAGTCGCGGGGCACGGCGGGGGGCAGCGCGCCGTGGCGGCCCGCGGCGACGATCGAGGGAAACGAGGGCCCCTGCGCTCCGGCCCCCCGCATCTCCTGCTCCAGCTCCAGGGCCACCTCGCGCTCGGTCCGGCCGACCAGGCCGCGCTCCAGCACCCGCTCCAATGCCGCGCTGGCCAGCTCGGTGGCGGCGGCGATCCGCTCGATCTCGTCCGGACCCTTGACCTCGCGAAGGTCCTCGACCGCGCCGCCGGCCGCCGTCAGCTGCACGCCGTCGGCGACCTTCTCGGTCAGCTTGGCGTGGGTGCGCACGCTCACGTGCGCGTCGTCGAAGCCGGCCCGGCCGGTCAGGTGCCCGGCCATGTCGCCCACCAGATCGCGGCCGGCGGGCAGGCGCTCGAAGTCCACCACCTGGGCCTCGGCCTGCTCGGTGTAGCGGAAGTCGGTGAGAAACAGGCGGCGTTCGCGGGTGATCACGACGGCGCCGTTGGTGCCCGTGAAGCCGGTCAGCCAGCGCACGTTGGTCAGGTCCGAGACCAGCAGCGAGTCCAGCTCGCGCGCTTCCAGCACCTGGGCCAGGCGGTCGCCCGGCGATCCGGGGCTCACTCGGCCAGCTCCGCCTTCAGGATCTCGAGCGCCTCGCGGTACCCCTCCACGCCCTTGCCCTGTACGCGCCCGACGCACAGGTCGGCCAGCACCGACTGGCGGCGCCAGCCCTCGCGGCTGTCCACCTCGGAGATGTGCAGCTCGACCGCCGGGACGCCCGCTATCTCGAGCGCGTCGCGGATCGCGTAGGAGTAGTGGGTCCAGGCGCCGGGGTTCAGGATCAGGCCGTCGGTGCGCTCGCGGGCGAGGTGCAGCATCTCGCAGAACGCGCCCTCGTGGTTGGTCTGCCAGAACGACACCTGGCACTCCAGCTCGCCCGCCCAGCGGCCGATCTGCGTCTCGAGCTCGCTGAGGGTGAGGGTGCCGTACACGTCGGGGTCGCGGCGCCCGAGCTGGTCGAGGTTGACGCCGTGCAGGACCTCGATCCGCTTGCGCGTGCTCATGGGGCGCGCACCTCGGCGACGGCCTCGTGCAGCGCGGCCTCGGGGACCTTGTGACCGGGCGTGACCTCGCCCGGCGCCTGCACCAGGACGAACGGGACGGTGTCCCCCGCGCGCTTCTTGTCCCTCTGGGTGAGGGCCACCACATTCTCGACGCTCGCACCCTCAAAGCAGAGCGGCAGCCCGTGCGCGGCCAGGAGCTCGCCCACCTCGCTGCGCAGCGCGTCGCGCCCGGAGAGGCGCAGGGCGGCCAGCAGGCCGACCCCCACCGCCTCCCCGTGGCGGTAGCGCTCATAGCCGGTGGCCGACTCGATCGCGTGGGCGACCGTGTGGCCCAGGTTGAGCACCTGGCGCTCGCCCTGATCGCGCTCGTCGGCGGCCACCACGGCCAGCTTCGCGCGCAGGCACCCCAGGATGGTGGCCTCGTCGACCGGCCCGCCGCCACGCACCCGCGACCACAGCGGGCCGCCGGCGATCAGGGCCGTCTTGACGACCTCGGCGTAGCCGGCGGCGAGCTCGGCGGGACCGAGCGTGTCCAGGGCTCCCGGGTCGCAGACCACCGCAGAGGGCTGGTGGTAGGCGCCCGCGTAGTTCTTGCCCTCGGGAAGGTCCACCCCGGTCTTGCCGCCATAGGCCGAGTCGACCTGGGCCACGAGCGTCGTGGGCACCTGCACGTGGCGCATCCCGCGCTGGTAGAGCGCTGCGCACAGCCCGGCCAGGTCGCCCACCACGCCGCCGCCGACCGCGGTCAGGATGTCGCCGCGCCGGGCGCCGGCGCGGGCCAGCCCGCGGAGCACGTGCTCGGCGGTGGCGAGCGTCTTGGCCGACTCCCCCGCCGCGACTGCGATGGTGTGCTTCGCCTCCACCCGGTGATGGCCGGCCACCTGCTCGTCGGTGACGGCGAACGTGCGCCCGTCGGTGGGGTGGATCGGGGCGGCGGTCAGGGCGCCCCGGCCGAAGAAGACCGGGTAGTCGCCCGACCGCGCGTTGGCCCACACCATGCGCAGATCGCCGGCGCCGTTTGACCGTGCCCGGTGCAGTGCCTGGAGGGCGGGGAGCGCGCGGCGTGAGATATCGCGGCCGGCGGGAGGCAGCACGGCATGGGCGATCGACTCGTACAGCGCGCCGCGGTCTGCGTGCAGCTGGTCGAAGCAGCCCCGATCGCGGGCCAGGGGCCGCCCCCGGCCCGAGGCGCGCCGCCAGGCTTCGTCGGCCTCCACCTCCAGGTGCACGACGGTGTGTCCGGCGAGCGCCGCGCGGACGCGTTCGGACTCCAGCGAGCCACCGCCCAGCGCCACGGCGCCGTCGGCGCGCTCCAGCAGGCGCAGCACCGTCTCCTCCTCGCGCGCGCGGAAGGCGGCTTCGCCTTCGCGGTCGAAGAACGCCTCGATCGTCTCCCCCAGGTCGTCCTCGAGCGCGCGGTCGGAGTCCAGGGGGGCGACTCCCAGCTCGGCCGCGAGGGTGCGGGCGGCACTGGACTTGCCAGCGCCCATGAAGCCGACCAGGACCAGGGAGCCGCTTCCTCGAGCCATCACGGCGCGGGGGGTGGGAGGCTCTTCACCGCTTCCACCCGATACGGGCCTCGTAGGCCCGCAGCGCGGCCACCGCGTCGTCCACGTGATCACCGCCGAGCTTCTCGCGGTAGGCCGGAGCCAGCACGAGCGCCACCATCGCCTCGGCCACCACGGCGGCGGCGGGCACCGTGCAGGAGTCGGTGCGCTCGCGCAGGGCCTGGGCCGGCTCGTGGGTGGCCAGGTCGACGCTGCGAAGCGGCTTGGTGAGCGTGGGCAGCGGCTTCATCGCCCCCCGCACCACCAGCGGATCGCCGGTGGTCATCCCGCCCTCCAGCCCGCCGGCGCGGTTGGTCTCGCGGTAGAAGCCGCGCTCCTCGGAGTGGAAGATCTCGTCGTGGGCCTGAGAGCCCACGCGCCCGGCCAGGTCGAAGCCCTCCCCCACGCCGACGCCCTTCATGGCCTGGAT